>JAIRPS010000244.1 GCA_031256885.1 Bifidobacteriaceae bacterium
GGTGCACTGCGGAAACAAAATATGAGCGGTAACTAGGAGCCAGCTTTACGGTGCGGCTCCTGGCTATGCTGGCTGAGCGTACCAACGCTAACCACTGCAATCAACAATGCCAAGAGTGCGCCGCCTGCCAGCGCCCAATAACCAGCGGACGGACGGAACTGCTCAATCAAACGCCCGGCCAACGCCGAGCCTACGGCTGTGCCGCAGTTAAGCATGGTGCCAATCCAGGTCATACCTTCAGTTAGTTGGTGCGGCGGCGTCAGCCGCTGAATCAAAGCATTTCCATTAATAAAGCTTGGCGATATAGCCACCCCCGCTAAAACTGAAACAATCGCCAACAATGGCACAGACTTGGCCAGCAAAAATAATCCTGATGTGACGGCCAGCAGCACTAAACAAATCTGAAAACGGCGGTGGAGGGGGCTGCGCCATTGGCGCGCTCCGTAAACCAGGGCACCAATCATTGAAGCTGCCGATCCCAAACCAAGCAACAGCCCGGCAGCCCATTTCACGCCAAGCGATTCACAAACCGCCACCATGGCAATACCGTTTGCCCCAAACACCACACCAACTCCCAGAAAAACCAGGCAAACAGCCCAAACCCCGGGGAGTCGGATCGCTAGTTTGGCATGGTCTTGATTCTCGGGGCGAGGGTGTACTGGCGGTTGGCTGTCGCGCTGCGCCAGTAAACCCAACCCACCCACTAGCAAAGTCAGCACAGCCAAGGCTAGGCCAGCGGTTGGGTTGACGGTGGTGGCAACCAATGTGGCCAAAGCCGGCCCACACATATAAGCAATGTCATCAAATACCGATTCAAAAGAAAAAGCGGTGGTAATTAAAGCCGGATCAGCTAATAGATACACCCACCGGGAACGCACTAACGCACTGGTTGGGAAAAGAGTTGCCCCAACCACCACGGCCAATATGCATAACCAGACGGTGGCGGCATGCTGCAAACAAGCTACCGCCAGGCCGCCGCTGCTCAGAAAAAACAGTGCAATTAGGCAATGCCCAACCTTACGTTGGCCACGCCGATCAAGCAGCCTGCCAACCACCGGTGCCGCCAGAGCCGTAGCTACTGTCATGACCGCCGCCACCATCCCAGCTAACTGGTAGGAGCGGTACAGCTCTTGCACCATCATGGTTACGCCAATGATTGCCATAGCTGGGGGGAAGCGGGCAATCAATCCGAAAGGCGCAAAACGTCTAGCCGCCTTGATACCGAGAATCGATTGGTAAGCTCGCACGATCGGCCACTTTACAGCCCGCCTGAGGGTTTTGTTATTCGGGGGCAGCGCTTTGGGCGGCAATTTGGCTGAGGCGTTGGGCTACCGCTCGGTCAATCAACCGCCGCCGTCTGCGCCGCGCCGTCAGCAGATACCAGGCAAAGACTAAAACCAGTCCAAGCAACAGCCCCGCCACCCAAGGTGCCAGCCAGATTCGACTGGCCACTTCGATAGTTGAGCCGTTGCGATGACCCGGCCTGGCTTGCGGGCTGACCTGCAAGTTTGCTTCTGCTTGGATAGCTGGCGGGACGTCATCGACGGTTTGTTGCAAAAGGTAACTTTGGCCAGGCAGGAGTTCAGGGATGTCGATGCCGTCCAGACGGGTTTGCCAAAGACCAAATGGACTGTCTAACGCAAGTTGGGCAATGCCTGATTGACGTAAGTTGCCATTGTTGGCAATCTGCGCAGAGACGGTGACTTGGCCGCCGCTAAAACCAGCACTACCCGGTGTATAGGTGACTTTGAATTGGCTAACCGCTAAAGAACTGACCACCTCACCAGGTACTGTTACACAAATCCAGGCGGCAGTGCGAGCGTCAACCGTTAAACCGTTGCTGGTGCTGGGCGGGTTTTGCTGGTTGAGTGATGCGATTAAACCGCCGCAATGATCCCCCGGGGTGGCGGTGCTGGGCACGCTGACTCGAAAAGGTAAGCCGAGCCGTTGGCCAGCAGCCACTGTGGCGGTTGGACTGTTGAAACCAATCCAGGCGGCTAAGTCTTCCGCAGGGCTGGAACGGTCAAGGATGGCTGGCTGGCCGTCATCGGTAATCACGCCGTCGGCAGCGTAAAGATCAAAAACTAAATCTTCGCTGGAAAGGTTAGTGATCGCCACAAAATCAACCGCACTGCTGCCAGGGTTGATTTCTAGCTGAAAACTGTCGCGCTCGCTGCCATCAGCGGCCGGACTTGGTGTTATACCCCAGCGGGCGAGGTCTGGGGCTGCGGTGCTAGCGGCGGTATTGGGGGTTGGCGGCAAACTGGCGGGTTGGCTGGGTTGGCTGCCCTGCCCTACGGCGGCCAGCTCAGAAACTTGCGAAACTGAGCTGGCCACCGCGCTTTGGCCGTGACCGGCTAGGGCCACGGCCAGAACGGTTAGTACCGTGCCCAACCGGCACGCGCTGCGCCAATGCGCCGCAACGCTGAGTGTGCTTTTAGCTGCAACCGATTGCGGATCAGGTGTTGCAGGGGGCGAATCTACTGTGGGCACGGCAGTCTCCTACTGCAAAGTCAGTGTCAACACACTGGTGTATCGGCCAACTTTGGTGTTGCCAGGTACACCAAGCGTTAAACTGCCGCCTGCGGTGAACCGTCCGGCGGAAGCACCACTTGGTGCGCTGGCTAAGGTGCGAGCATTAGCTAAACCAGCTGTGCCCGGGTTGACGGGGCTGCCTGCTGTCACTGTAGAAGCCGGCGTGCCGGTGGGTGGGGTGTATGAACCGGGTACCACGGCGGCGGTCGGTGTCCAACCCAGATTGCTGGCGGGCAGTGAATAACCGTTATCGCCAACAAAGGCGGTGGCTTGGCCAGACAGTGTCCAGCCGGCAGTTGTGCCACGACCGTTGTCAACGGTTACGGTTTGCAAATCAGCGCTGGTGGTTTGGTCGGCGCCACTCAGAGTGACGGGCGCGAGGGTCACTGTGTTTTCAAG
>JAIRPS010000039.1 GCA_031256885.1 Bifidobacteriaceae bacterium
CCACCTGCACGGTTTCCACTAGTTGCCCCAGCCGAACCTCGCCGCCACCTTGCTTGATCAGTTCAGCAGCCTTTTCCCACATTGAGCCAGGACCAAGCTTGGGGTATAAGAAATCCTCAATTAGGCTGGTCTCAACTTTGCCGCCAATATGCAGGATTTTACGTAAGGCATGCCACAAGGTTTTACCAACCGACAAGCCTTTGACACGCTGTGCACCCCAGTCAGCGGCGATTTGCGCCACCGGCACACCCCAAACTTTTTCGGTGTAGTCACGGAAAAAGGTGCGGTACAGCTCGCCACCAAAACGGTTGATGTAAAAATCTTCAAGGTTGTTTTCGGGGCGTGGCCGCAACCGTGCAGCAATGTATGTCACACCCATTTTGGCGACGCGCGGCAACCCCAAACCACGAATGGTGTCCCAGCTCAAAGTGACCGGGTAGTTAAAAAACTGCCGGTCAAAGAAAATTCGGCTCAGCCGCGAGCGCACCAACATCACATCATCACGGCTTAGTGGGTCAACCCCCTGCTGATCAAACCATTGGTCAAACTGGTGGGTGCTCGGTGTTGCTTCAAGCGGCAGCAGTTGCCCCCACCAGGCCATGACTCGCGCATCTTTTGAGAAAAACCGGTGGCCGCCAATGTCCATCCGGTTACCGCCAACGCGCAGCGTGCGTGAAATGCCGCCAATTTCTTGGCTGGCTTCCAGCACAATTGGGCGCACATCAGTGCGTCGCAGCAGTTCAATCGCGGCGGTTAGGCCGGCTGGTCCCGCGCCAATGATCACAGCAGTCTTCATGATTCCTCCAATTTTGATACCGTACCTCTAGTTTTGTAGAGTACTCGCCGCGCGGCATAGTTCCAGACAAAACCAATCACCGTGGCCACAATCTTGGCCAGTTGATAATGCCAATCGAGCAGATCAACCTGCACATACATGGCAACTTCAAGTATTCCTAAACCGACCAGACCAATCACTGCGAAACTGGCGAACCGTGTCAGTCCGGAGCGCACTTTCGGCTGGCCAAAAACCAGACGTTCAGACAATAGGTAGTTGGCTATCAAACCAAGCACAAAACCGGCAGCCGCAGCCACCAAATGGTTCCAACCAACAAACTCCACAAAAGCAGTCATGGTCCCAAAGTCGACAGCAAAAGCCACCACGGCAACCAGTCCGTAGCGGATGATCTGCTGTACTTCAGGGTGACGCCAGCAACGCATGACCACTTGTCTCACGCTGTGCAACCTCCATCTGCCGCCGGTGCTTCCCCAGGCGCGCCGTCATAGTGTAGCCTAAAGCGCCCCTTCGGCACTGCGATAATAGCGGTGCGGTGTTGTTGCGCCGCGCACCGAACGATCCAAGGAGTTTGCCTGGTGAACTCGTCACCGCCCGGGACCTCGCCATCTAGCCAGTTTGGCGCGAACGCTTGGCTGGTTGATCGTCTCTATGCCCGCTTCCAAGCTGACCGTCACTCAGTTGACCCGGCTTGGTGGGATTTTTTTGAGGACTACCAACCAACTGGCGCTAACCCGCCAACGCGCACTACGCCATCGGCCCGGCCAGCGGCTCGCGGCGAACCAGCCAAAGCGCCGCCACGCCAGCCTCACCTGGTGAATCTCAATGACGAACCAACTGTTGAGGTCCGCCCAGCGACTGCTAGTTATGCTGAAACTGAACCACAGGTGCTCACAGCTGGGGAATTGGCGGCTGATCAGACCAGCCTTTTGCGTGGCGCGGCCGCTCGAGCTGCCGCGAACATGGAAGCCTCCTTGCGAATCCCGTTGGCCACCTCAATGCGTATTGTGCCGGTCAAAGCGCTGATTGAGAACCGCACATTGATCAATGAGCAGTTAGCGCGCGAGCGTGGTGGGCGGGTTTCGTTCACTCATTTGGTGGCTTTTGCAATGGCTGAGGCGTTACGGGAAATGCCGGCCATGAATGTGGCATATGCGCAAGATGACGACGGCAAACCACTTTTGGTGAGCCATGAGCATGTCACTTTGGGTATTGCGATTGATATTGTGAAGCCCGATGCCGCCCGGCAGCTGGTTGTTCCCGGCATCAAGCAGGCGGAAAAGTTGCCTTTCGCCCAGTTTTGGGCAGCCTATGATGCTTTGGTTGCCAGGACTCGGGCAGGCGGTTTGAAGGTTGATGATCTAACTGGTATTACAGCCACTTTGACTAATCCTGGCGGCCTTGGCACAGTCGCTTCAGTTCCGCGCTTAATGCCTGGTCAGGGCTTGATTTTAGGCGTTGGTTCATTGGCTTATCCGGCTGATTTTGCCGGGGCCAGCGACCAGACAATCACCGCCATGGCAGTGTCTAAACAGATGACTTTGACTTCCACCTATGATCACCGGGTGATTCAGGGGGCACAGTCGGGCGAATTTTTGGCCTTGATGGCCACAAAACTGACTGGCGATGACGGTTTTTATGACCGCGTTTTCGCTTCGTTGCGCATTCCTTACCAGCCATTTACGTGGCAGCGTGATTTGCCTGGTTCAGTGGAGCAT
>JAIRPS010000051.1 GCA_031256885.1 Bifidobacteriaceae bacterium
TAATAGTTCCCAAAAACTCATTGCGCACTTCCTGAAAACTGAGCGGTGCTGTAACCAGCATCACCGGCAAGCGGTGGAATTTCAATGGTTTGCGACTGGGCCACCGCGCGGGCGGTTGCGCGGGTGAACGGGCCGGGTTGGGCAGTGTCGGAAACAATCCGGCCATCACGCATGTGCACCACACGGGAGGCTTGGGCGGCGACATCGGCATCGTGAGTGATTAGTACTACGGTGCGTCCGGCGGCGTGAACTGTTTTGAAAACACCCAGCACATCGGTAGCGGAGGTCGAATCAAGGTTACCGGTCGGCTCATCAGCCAATATCAAAGCTGGCGCGTTGACCAGTGCACGAGCCACTGCCACACGCTGAGCTTGACCGCCGGAAAGCTCCGACGGTAAATGGGTCACCCGGTTGCCTAAACCAACCAGGTCCAAGGCGGCCATTGCGCGTTTCCGGCGTTCCGTCCGTGATACACCAGCATAAGCCATTGGTAGTTCAACATTACGCAAGGCATTGATTTTGGTCATCAGGTTGAATGATTGGAAAACAAAACCGATTTTGCGGTTCCGCACCAAAGCAAGGTTGCGTTGCGAGAGCCGTGAAACGTCAACCCCGTCGAGCAGGTAGGTGCCGGAATCGGCAATGTCTAAGCAGCCAAGAATATTCATGGCCGTGGATTTCCCGGAACCAGATGCCCCCATGATTGCCAGAAACTCACCTTGCTCAACCGTTAGGGTGAAATCAGCTAAAGCGTGCACAGCGCCTTGGCCGGTACCGTAAATACGACGCAAGCCGTGGGTTTCAATAACCGCATTCATCAGCCTGGACCCATCATTCCGCCAGGTGCGCCACCTTGGAAAACGCGCACTTCGCCACTGCCGGGGAACATGCCACGCCCACCAGTGGTTGATGTTGATGAACCGCCGGTGGCGGTGTCTAAGGAAACCACCACACTGTCGCCAAGCGCTAAACCGTCGGTTATTTCAACAGTCGAGTCACCTTGTAAACCAACACCAACCGTGGTGCTTGTGCTGTTGCCGTTGGCATCAAGCAGCAGCACTGTGCCTGTGCTGCCGTCCGCATCAACGGTTACCGCATTAGCCGGCAAGGTCAGCACGTCGGCTGCCTCAGCCGTGGTCACGGAAATATTAGCGGTTTGACCAAGGCGTAAACCTTCCGGTATTTCGGTGAGTTGAACGGTGGCTGAGTAGGTCACCACCGAGTTTGAAGTGGTGGAGGTTGGTGAAACCCAGGTGACTTTACCGGCTACCGCAGTATCGTCAAGCGCGGGGAAGCTAATGGTGGCTGCTTGATCTTTACCTAAAGAGGCGGCATCGGCCTCAGCAAATGATCCGGAAACTTCATAGGTTTGCAAAGATGCAATGCTCAAAGCGGTAGTGCTGGTGCCGCTTGATCCGCTGGGACTGGTGCCGCCAGCATTGCCGGTATCAGCAGTGTTGCTGGCTGAACTGCTACTTGAACCGGTGACAGTGTCACCAACGGCGATGCTGACGGTTGTGATAACACCGTCAAAGGGGGCTTCAATCGCGAGGTTGGCGGCATCCTGCTTGGCTTGGGCAAGGTCAGCCCGGGCGGTTGTCAATGTTTCTTGAGCGCTGTCCAGCGAGTCCTTGGCATCAGCCAGGGAATCTTCGGCATCAGATACCCCAGATTGGGCGGAGGTAACTTGACTGGATGCTGAAGTGTATTGCGACTGCGCTTGGCTGAGCTGCGATTCAGCTGATTTAACCTGCGCTTTAGCGCCGGTGACGGTGGTGGCAGTGCCGCTGCTGCGGAGCTAGCACTGCTCGAGTCGGTGCTGGTGTTGCTGGTATTGCTACTGCCTGTGTTGCTACTGCCGGTTGGGTGGGCGGTCGGTTGGACCGCTTGGCTGGTGGCGCTGCTGGTGCTACTGGCAGCTTTTTGGACTTTGCTGAGATTGGCTTTGGCATCTTTGACAGTCAACTCAGCCGCGCTGACCGCCTGGTTGGCGGCGGTGCGTGACTGCTTGGCTGAAGTGACTTGCGATTGGGCTTGACTGACCTGCCGCTGAGCCTGACTGACCTGCCGTTTAGCCTGGTTGACCTGCCGTTTTGCAGTGTCAACAATCTTCGCAGCAGCGCTGACGGCGTCATCGGCTGATTGCGAAGTAATGGTCGCTAAAATCTGGCCTTCGCTGACCGAATCGCCAACCACAACTTCAACACTGTCCACAGTGCCGCCGATGCCGAAGCTCAAGTCTTGAGTATTGCTGGCGGCGACATTACCTTGGGCTGAGACGGTGGTTGACACTGTGCCAGTGGTGACAGTGGCTGTGCGGGTGGTGGCGTTACCGGCGGATTGTGAGGGCGCCGGTTTAACGAACCACCAAACTCCGGCTCCGGTGGCCAGGACGAGCACCGCCGCGAGGGCGATGTTTATGCGGGTACGGTTTTTTACCATACGTATACCTTTCTAGAGAGAACCGGGAATGTGGTTGGTATAACCTTGGGTCAACCTGTGAGTTCTGCGCTCAGTCAGCCGTGCCGTTGCGGGGACCACTCAAGACTGCTCACGAAAGCACCAAGACTGCTCAAGGCTGCGCCACGACTTTAAGACTGCTCAAGACTGCTCATGACTGCGCCACGATTGCTCAAGACTGCTCCACGATTGCTCATGACTGCTCATGCGCGAGCAACCAACGTTTGACTGCCAGACCACCACGGTAACCAGTCAAGGCACCACCTGCACCGATCAGGCGGTGACAGGGAATGATCACAGCCAGCGGATTCCGGTTGACCGCCCCACCAACCGCGCGCGCCGCCTGCGGGCGGCCAATTTGGCTAGCCAGTTGCCCGTAAGTACTGGTTTGACCATATTGAATGTCACACAGCGCTGCCCAGACTTGTAACTGAAATCCAGTGCCTCGGGGAGCTATCGGTAGGTCAAATTGTTTTAGTGAACCAGCAAAGTATTGTTCAAGTTGCTGCTTGGTGCGTTCCAGCACAGCATTGTCTTGGCGGGTGACTGCTTGGCGGCTGCGTTCTTGCGGCAGCCACAGTTCATACAAGTAAAGGTCGTCAGCAACCAGTTGAAACTGACCCAAGGGGGAGTCAAACAGGCTGTAGATCAGGGTTGGGGCCATGCCCTAATCATAGGTGCCTCAGTTGACAAAGCCAGTTGGCGGTTACAGCTAAGGGCAAGGTTGAGCGGAGCGGGGTAGAGCGGAGCGGAGCGGTGGGGCATTGCGCAACAGCTTATAGACGGCGTTCAGTGGACCACCGTGAACTGGTCAATCACCTGCCCACTGACGGTTTGGCAGCGGATTTGCAAGCTTGTGGCGGTTACCAAAATGTCAGTGAAAGCAGTGCTGTTTGGGGGGTTGGCTGGCTGCCAACGTCGGTTCAACCAGGGACGTAACTTGGCTGATGCCTCCACCAGCGGGTAAGCCTTTTGGCCGGCCGTATAAGGCACCAGGTAAATCAACCCATCTTTAGTTGATGATATAAAATCACCTGCCTTTTTCCTTTGTGGTGTGAGCCCTTGCATTGGGAATGATCGTAAATAGTTATGGTCATGCCCAGCAAGCACAAGATCAACGCCTGCCTCGGAAAAAGCCGGTGCTAAAATATTGCGAATGGCACCAGCGCCAAAATCTCCCGGATCCTCAATGTTTCTACCCGCGTGAATGCCACCAAAAGGCGATTTATGCATTGCCACAATAACAAAACCTTCCGCCAGAGGCTTAGCTGTGCTCAGGCTAGTTGGCGAGGTCATGTTCGGGG
>JAIRPS010000114.1 GCA_031256885.1 Bifidobacteriaceae bacterium
AAAGAACACGAAAACACCAATTTCACCCAATCCGATGTAGCCATAAGGTTTGGGGCCACCGGTGTAGCACCAGGCTGCAACGATTGCGCCTGCCCCCACTGCAATCAGCCAGAGATGACCAGAAGTGACAGATAGAGCTAATCCGGCTAAGCCAGCTAAACCAAAACAGAGCCAGGCGGCTCGCCGAACTGTTGCAGCGTTGGCCGCACCGGAAGCAACCAGACGTTGCGGTCCTTGCCGGAACCGATCAGTGCCCCGCTGGCCGTCGCTGTAATCATTGGCCAGGTTGACGCCAATCTGTAAGGCTAAAGCAACCAGTACCGCTAAGACCGCTGACAGCCAGTTAGTTGGCTGGTGTTGGGCAGCGGCCCCTAAACCGACCAGCACTGGCGCAATGGCAGCAGGCAGCGTACGTGGGCGTGCGCCAGCGAGCCAAGGTGTTGCCATGTTGGCTGAGCATACAGGATCGCTCAGCGTCCTTTTTGCTGAAAGAGCGTGGACTATTTGTCAGCCAAGACAGCCAGACGCAGGGCGGCTAGCCGGTCCAGTTTGCCGCTGCTGCGGTAAGGCAGGTAATCAACCATGACCAAACGGTGTGGCGCATTGGCGACTGGAAGACTATCTGTGACGGCCTGGCGCAGATCAGCCAGGGTGACTGCACCACCGGCGGTAGGCACAACCACTGCGCTAACCATTTGACCCCACTGTGCATGGTTCAGGCCAACAATTGCTGCATCCGCCACAGCGGGTAGACGCTTGATCACTGCTTCAACTACTTGAGGCACCACTTTCACCCCGCCCGTAATGATCACATCATCAGCGCGTCCATCAATCACCAGACGCTGTTGACTATCAAAATGTCCTAAATCATTGGAGATGAACCAGCGTTGACCAGCCTGTTCAACAATGCTTGGTCGCTTGGGCGGCTGTGCTTCAACGGCATTGGCTGGTGAAACATAACCCAGTGCCACGGTTGGTCCGCCCAGGCTGATCAGGTGGCTGCCATTGCCCTGACCATCAAGCACAACTTGCACACCATCAAAAGGTTGCCCGTCATAAACGCAGCCGCCGCAGGTTTCACTGGCACCATAACTCCTGACCACGCAAATGCCGGCACGCTGAGCTTGTTCAAGCAGATCAGCTGGACAATGAGCGCCACCAACCAGGACGGCGGCAAAATTTGCGAGCGCAGCAATGGTCTGTTCAGTGAGGTTTGATGTATCTGAGTTTGGGGTGGTGGGGTTACCAAAATCAAGCAGCCGAGCCAACTGAGTGGGCACCAATGAGACATAACGTGGCTGCGGGTAAGCCTGGTTGATTGCCGCCAAAAAAGATTCCTGCCGAAACGGACCTTCCGGCATAGCCAGTGGTGCAAAGCCAGCCAGCAGTGAACGAACCACCACATTCAAGCCGCCAATCCGTTCCATTGGCAAAGTCAGCAGCCACCGTCCAGTACCGCCAAGGCGCTGCGCGCAGCCAACCGCCGAGGCGCGGAGCGCCTCGGCGGGCAGGCACGTCCACTTTGGTGGGCCAGTTGAACCGGAGGTTGGCACAGCAACAGCAGTGCCAGGCAGGAGCGCTAAGTCAGTTGGGGCAAACGGCGGCCCCCCCTCCAAGGCAACCGTAAGCTGCTCAAGTTGATGAGACAGCATTTTCACCATTGCATCCTATTGGCGCGTCTGGCAGCAACCGCCAGGTTGGCATAGTTTCGGCGTGTGGCCAAGCAGGCGGTGGCCACTGCGCTAAAGTTGATGCTTGATCGCCCCTCAACAATACGCTTTGAGCAGGAGGAAGATATGGGTTGGTCCGGACAATCACGAAGTCTGGGAGTAGTTGCAGCGGTGACCGTGATCGCTTTGGCTTTTACTGGCTGTGCCAAGAAAAAAGCCGAACCACCTGCACCGGAAACAACGCCTGCCCCGGTCAGTAGCCTGCCAGCACCCTCCAGCGCTTCACCAACACCAACCCCCACCCCTGAAGAAACCTGGCCATTGACAGGTTTACCAGGACCAGTTGAACAGCGCCCAGCTTTAGCGGTGAAGATTGAGAACTCGATTGACGCCCGCCCACAAACCGGCCTGGAAGACGCCGACATGGTTTGGGAAGAAATGGTTGAAGGTGGCATCCCCCGCTATGTGGCGGTGTACCATTCGGTGATCCCTAAAGAAATTGGCCCAGTGCGTTCGGTGCGTCCCATGGACCCGGCGATTGTGGCACCCTTACATTGCCCATTTGCCTTCTCCGGTGGGCAGGGACAGTTCATCTCACGCGCCAGCAAAGCCGGCCTCCAAATTATTTCTGAAGATGCCGGCAATAAAGGGTTCTACAGAATCAATACACGCTACGCACCCCATAACACTTATGCCAACCCGAAAACGTTACTGAAACAGGCGGACAAAAAACACTCCGACCCGCCAGCAACGCAGTTCACTTTTGCCGTGGACGCTGCTCAGGCGACAGCCCAAACAAGTGGTTTAGCCACCAAGGGGATCAAAGTAACCATCTCGTCAGGCTCCCACCCCAACTGGGCTTGGTCAGCCGACAAAGCAGTCTGGCTGCGCTCAGAAGGCGACAATAGGGCAGTCAACGCTGAGGGTGATCAGTTGACAGCCACTAACGTGATTGGACTGATGGTTGAAGTTGGTGTGGCACCCGGTAAAGACCCGGCAGGCAACCCCATTCCGGAAACATACCTATCCAAAAAATCTGGTGAAGGATTTGTGGCGAGCGGCGGCCAGTACATTGAAGTTAAATGGTCCAAAGGCAAAGATAAAGAGCCGATTGTCCTAACCACTGCAGACGGTGCCCCAGTGAACTTAGCGCCTGGACGCACCTGGATTGAACTGATTCCCCGTGACGGTGGCGGCTGGAAAGCCCAAAAACCGCCAGCTGACGCCGCCACGCCAAACGGACAGATCACACCAACCCCAGCACAGTACGTTTCTGCGCCCGCGCAAGGCTAGCGACAATCGCGCCGCCAGCCAGCAAGGCTAGCGACAATC
>JAIRPS010000074.1 GCA_031256885.1 Bifidobacteriaceae bacterium
CGGCAACGCACCAGCTCCACCAGAGGTAGTACCAGAAGAACCTGAACGGTTAAGCTGCTGCCGCCGCGCATCATCAGCCGCCACCGTCCACTCAACTGACCCAGTCACCCGGTGATCAGTTTTATCAAACAATCGACCAGTTAAATGTGTGCCTTCTGACACTTCCTCAACAAATAAATCAAGCGTGTAAGCATGTGAACTATTGTAAGGGTAGGAAAATCCACCAGCTGTCAGCAAATCATTATTAAAACTGCTGCCACTGGCTTTCGGCGTGATTATTTTCATGCGAAAACCATCAGACTGGTAACCAAGGACATAGTTTGACATGCAAATATTTTGGTCTTCCACTGAGGCTGGCTCCACGCCGAGGCATTCAGCTTGCCGGGCCACAACATAGACACGTTCAACGGTTGGTGTTGGACTAGGATTAATATCAATAGCCACATACTGTTGTTTACAGTTTTCATTAGCTGGCCGTAAGGAAGCCAACTGGGCGCCGCCGCCATGTGAGGTTGGACGCAAATACTGCGTATACGGCACACCATCATCTGACACACCAGCCGCATATATCTGCGTGTAAATCATGTTCCCAGTTGGTTGACCGTTTACAAATTCTGCCTTCCCACCGGCACGCCAACCATCCGGCGCACTGCCAGTCTTGAAGTCACCCGGTGGATACTTCTGCGAGTCGGTGAAGTCAGTGTGGTAGATCAGCCCATCCGGTTGGACTACGCTCGGGTTATCGCAGCCAGCCAGTTCACCCAAGCTCGGTTCAGCTGCCAACACCTTGCTCTTTTGTAGTGAACTGACCTTTGACTGCACAGTCTGCGCTGCCTTGGCTTGCCCCGCCGCGCCCGGCTGTGCCACAGCGCCGCTCAAAAGCTGAACTGTGCTCTGGGAATTTATGGCCGGGACCTGCTCATTGACGCCCGCTGTGACCTTGGTTAAGTTCACAGAAGTGTCAGCTGTGGCTACCCCCCCCCCCAGTTAAACCGAGACTTACCGCCACAGCCAAAGCTGTGACCAAACCGACCGCCCGGCGGCGGTGACCTGGTGAAACGTTTGATATAAAACTAGTTGGCATTTGCCCCATCCTCGTATCAGAAACCAACAGCGCCAAGCCAAGATGGACAACCAGAAACCAGATGCCGTGGGGCGAACCTCAGCCAGACTCGGACAAGGCAATACAACCCCACCCCACCCAGCGACATCGGCCAAATGATTTTCTGTCTCAAACGGTGGACAGACAACGCTAATCTTGGCTGGTGATTGATTCGCCCGATGCCGGGGCTGGCCACCCCCAGCCAGCCGCAGCCGCCTTGCTAGCTGCCGCCGCTCAGCCGCCCACCACTGCACCCACCTGGCAGCCAGCCACCCTGGCGGTTGCGGCGGCTCGCCCACCGCGCCAACAAGGCGCGCCAGTCAACCCGCCAATTGTTTTATCCTCCACCTACTGCTCGGTGGGCACTCCCCAGCCTGACGAAATGGTTTACGCCCGCAGTGACACGGAAACCTGGCATGGCGTTGAAGAAATAATCGGCCAACTTGAAGCGGCCCCCCAACCGGCTGTGCTGTTTGCCTCGGGAATGGCCGCCACCACTGCCGTCTGGGATCTGCTGCCGCTCGGCGGACGGCTGATCATGCCGGTGGGGGCGTATCAGATTGCCGCCACCCAAGCCCGCGCCCTGGCAAACAGTGGGCTGCTCAAATTGACGGAAGTAGACATTGCCAACACGGCGCAAGTCAAGGCAGAACTGATCCGGGGCAACCCTCAACCCCGCGCAACAATTCCGCCACAGCCCAGCAACGGCATCGGCCACCAGCTACCGGCCGAAGACCTGGACGCCACTGCGGGACTGTTGTGGATTGAATCACCAACCAACCCACTGTTGCAGGTGGCGGCAATTGCGCAACTCTGCCAAACCGCCCACCAGCACGGTTGGCTGGTGGCCGTTGATAATACCTTCGCCACCCCGCTGGCTCAGCAACCCCTAAAACTTGGTGCTGACCTGGTGGTTCATTCAGTGTCAAAATATTTGGCGGGGCATAGCGATCTGGTACTTGGTGCGGTAGTGGCCGCCAATCAAACCCTTGACCAGCGTTTACGTCTTCACCGTTCACGGTTTGGCGGCATTGCGGGACCCTTTGAAGCCTGGCTCGCCCTGCGCGGCATACGCACATTACCGTTACGGCTTGAAAAAGCGACCAGCAACGCCAACTACCTGGCCAAGCGTCTGGCAAACGATCCGCGGGTGACCAAAGTTCGTTACCCTGGACTGGTCGCCGACCCCGGACACAGCCAAGCCAAAGCCCAAATGAGCAGTTTTGGGGCAATCATCGCCATTGAACTAGCCGGCGGTGCTGCGGCAGCTGATCGCCTAGTTGCCGCTGTCAAACTGTGGCTGCCGGCTACATCGCTCGGTGGTGTGGAATCTTGCCTGGAACGACGGCGACGCTTCCCCACCGAATCGCTGGCCGTCCCCGAATCACTGATCCGCCTGTCAGTGGGCGTTGAAGACCCTGCCGACCTCTGGGCTGATCTTGACCAAGCCCTGGCTGCGGCCAGCTGAAACAGCGCCCTTCAACAAGCAAAACCTGACTTAGTGTCAGCCAGCAGGCACTGACTAGTCGGCCAAGCTACCGCAGCCAGCTTGCCAAGGAAAGCCAGGTGTTGTTATCACGGTTTGCGTTGAAACAAGCAAAGCCTGCCAGTTGGCTTGGGGCGTCCAATATTCGGTCAAACCGGCCGGCCCCAGCACCATTAAGGCAGTTGACCAAACTTCGGCAGTCATTCCATCAGGCGCCAGCACTGTCACCTGTTCAGCCTGAGCTGCCGCAATATGCCCTGGCCGCTCGTCATTGCCAGAAGTAGACAATGCTCCATTTTGCAGCAGGACCACACCAAACGCCAGGTGGCGACCCGCACCCGGCTGGCCTAAACCAAGGCGCCATGGCCCAGATTTTGGCCTGTCCCCAGACACCGAAACTGAACTGCTGCCAATTGAAACCAGAACGCTCCTGGCACCACATTTGACAGCTAGATCACGTAACTGGTCAGCCACATACCCTTTGGCAATGCCCCCTAAATCCAACTGCCCGCCCTGCGCCAGCCGCCATCGGCCAAAGCCTGGCTGTTTGATCAGCGGACCAGCGTTGAAAGCGCCACCTGTTAGCTGATGGGCTTGCCAGGCAGCTTGCAGCACAGTGTCAGTGACCGGGCTGACTTGCACCGCACCGCCACCAGCCTGGTTGAGCCGTGTCACATCACTGGCAGGTTGAAAACGCGATAACAAACTGTCGAGTTGCGCAACCAGCCGGCGTGCCTGCTCAAACAAGGCTGCCCGGTTGGGGGCGTTATGCTGAAGCGTGATCAAGGTCCCCAAAGCAGCCCACTGATCCACCAGATGATCCCCTTGGCGCATGGCTAGACCGTCAGCTATTGGGTTAGGCCTTGTGAACGTTGCAGGGCTTGGGTGGCTGCCTCAACAAACTGATCATGCGCCCAGGTGGCACCGGAAATCACATCAACATCTTGCGGATAGCCAACTTCCACCAACTCACGCGCATACACCGGGAATGCGGCAACGGCGGCTTGAGCTTTGGCATAGTAGTTACGGTTAGCAATCTGCCCATCGGAATCCAAACCATAAGACTGGTCTTTTAGTTTGCCGTCAGCCCCAACCACCGTGAACTGTGCCTCAGTGACGCGCCCGCCCGCCACGGTCACACTGATATGGCCAATCGCCCCTTCTTCATCTGGACTGGAAACCCCTTCAAAGACACCGTCAAGCAACGGTTTGGAACGGTCAACCGTGGGGCCAGAGCAGGCAGTTAGGCAGGCCAATAACAAAGCGGAGCCGGCAATTGGTCGTTTCATTGGTCAAGCGCCTGGGAATCGTAAATGATCCGGCCATGATCCAAAGCCACCTCACGTTGCGCCAATTTGGCCACCTTGGTGTCATGAGTGACCACAATCAGGGTGGTGCCTTCAGCGTGCAATCGGCCAAACAGGTCAAGCACCAACGCCCCATTGGCGGCATCAAGGTTGCCGGTTGGCTCATCAGCCAGCACAATGCGTGGGCTGTTAATCAGCGCCCGTGCAATACATACCCGCTGTTGTTCACCGCCAGACAACTGGCTGGGCAAATGACTTGCCCGGCTGGCTAAGCCGACCCGTTCCAAAGCTTGTAAAGCTTGCTCCTTATGCGGTAACGAGTGGTAGTACTGCGCCACCATAACATTTTCAAGAGCTGTTAAATGGCTGATCAAGTGGAATTTTTGAAAAATGAAACCAACCATTTCACGGCGGATACCTGCCAGTTCAGCCGCGTTCAGGTTAGACAATGTGCGGTTAGCTAGCCGCACCGTGCCGCCGGTTGGGCGATCCAAACAACCAACAATGTTCATCAAAGTGGTTTTCCCAGAACCGGATGGACCGGTCACCGAAAGCCATTGGCCAGAGGCCACCGTCATTGACAAGTTGTCTAGGGCATTGAGTTCACCATAGCTTTTACTGACTTGCTCAAGTTGCAGGCAAGGTTCTGACATCATTCCTCCCTCAGTTGGACTGCCGGGTCAACTTGTCCGGCACGTTTAACAGGCCCACGGCAGGCCAAATAGGTCACAGCAGTGGCCACAACCACTGTCACTACCGCCAGCCAAGCCGGTGGTGCGATGGTGCGGTTGAAAACACCGTAACTAATACCGTTAGCTAAACCTAAACCCAGCCCCACACCGAGCAAGCCACCGGTCACACCAACCGCTAAACCTTCAATCAAAAATTGTTGAGCAACCGCCTTGTTGGTAGCCCCCAGGGCAAGACTGAGCGCAATTTCGCCACGCCGTTCAGTAACCACAGCCATCATGGTGGTAGCCACGCCAATCAAGCTGAGCGCCAAAACCAATACGGCAACCAGCGCCAACAATGAACGCACCATCACCACAACATCGGCTTCAGAATGCACCAGGCGGGTGACCGGGCTGGCGGCAATGCCGTCAACTGACTGATTGAGTTGATCAGACCAGCTTTCTAAAGTCTGGCGATCAGCGGCAACTGACAGTTCAATCACATCAAACAAACCAGCTTCCCCAGTTACTGTTTGCAGGTCAGAGGTTGACAAGATCACTAGGCCATCTTCTGAGCTGCCCGCAGAAACAATTCCCGTAACTTGAGCAGCGAGTTTACCCTGGTCTGTGCCGGTTAGCGACACTTCATCGCCCAAGCCTAGGTCAAGCCATTGCGCCATGTCGCGGCCAAGCAGCACTTCACCAGAACCGCTCGGCCAGTCACCTTCAACATCCCAATAGCTTTTGGCGGCGCGCATCGCTGTTAGATCACCACCAACCAGAGTTGATGGCTGGTCGTTGATTTGCACCGGCGCATAGCGGAAGGCTGCCTGAAAAACCACTGGCGCTTGGGTCAAAGCTGCACTGACCTGCTGCGCTGTTGCCGCTGTGATGGCTTGATTATCAGGCACAACAACTAAATTGGCGCCGTAACGCCGAAGATCTAAACTCAGATGCTGCGGCAGATCCAAAGCGAGACTGGCTAATGCAAACAATGTTGTGGCACCTAAGGCCACAGCAAGCACTGCTGTAATAACGCGCGAACGCCGCCTTGTCAAGGACCGGCGAACCATTAAATGGGTCATGGCGCGGCGCGTCATTTGACTATCCGACATTACACACCTCTCCCTGGTAATAAATATGCTTAGCGACCATGCAACACCTCCGCTGGCCGTAATCTGAGCAGCAACCGCACTGCTGGCAACGAACCAAGCAACACCACGGCAACCACACCAATCAGCGCCAGAACCATCACTGCCAGACGTGGCGTAATAGTTGAGCCAAAAACGGTCAATCCAAT
>JAIRPS010000089.1 GCA_031256885.1 Bifidobacteriaceae bacterium
CCTACCCGTACATCATGTGGCTGTTTTTGGGTGGTAAACACGGTTTCAACGTCATCTTGATCCGTAACCGTGACGACGGCTTCCAAGACTCCCACACCTTCGGCTACGGCCCCAGCGCCGAAACAGTCAACCCCCTCGACCCCCGCCCCCACTGGCACTACAACGACAACCGCCTCATCCAATAACACCCACACAAACAAAGGAACCTGCTCTGAGGTTAGGGTGCCTGCCGGGTGAGGGTCTGAATCGAGACTGGGGAACCAGTCAGTCACACCAGGAGAAGCATCCCAACAGTAGCCGGGCAGAACGCACAGAGCTACCGCTGTGCTCTATGATGGCGTTCACGACAGGGGAGCTGTAACCCACGGGTTACGGCTGAGAGTGCGCGCGAGCTGGCCGTCGGGCAGAAAGGCGGCAGTTCAAGCGCAGACCCTCGAACCTGATCCGGTTAACACCGGCGGAGGGAGTCGGTCTGCTCTTCCAGCATGGGACCCTGCGGACACGTTAAGAAAGGTCCACGACTCATGCGCAAAACATTTCACACAGCTGTGACCACGCTGGCGATCTTTGGTCTGCTAGCCGGTTGCAGCAAAACCGAACCGCCTGGCGATTCCACAGCGCCACCAGGCACACCAACCAGCCAAGCGGCAGCCGTTTCCACAGCGGCAGCCAGCACGGGCAGCCAAACCACGGTCAAACTGTTGACTCATGACTCGTTTGCAGTGCCTGACGGCCTGTTTGACAAGTTCACTGAACAAACCGGTTTGACTGTTGAAGTGCTCAGTTCAGGCGGTGCCGGTGAACTAACCAACCAGTTGATTCTGACTAAGGATCATCCCCTTGGTGATGTTGCCTTCGGCATTGACAACGGTTTAGCGGCTCGCGCCGTGCAAGCCGGTGTGTTCACTGAACCAGCCAGCCCAATTGTCACGCCGCCAGCGCAAGCCGAACTCAGCCAACAGTTCGCGGAAGATGCTGCCAAACTGGTTGCCATGGACACCTCAGATGTTTGTGTCAACTACGACAAGAATCATTTCAGTGGAACTGGCCAAAAAGTGCCAGAGACTTTTGCTGACCTTACCGCCTTAGCTTCTTCTTTGGTGGTTGAGAACCCAGCCACCTCAAGCCCCGGTCTAGCCTTTTTGCTGGCAACCATTGCTGCCCAACCAGACAGCTGGCAAAACTATTGGAAGGACCTTGTGGCCGGCGGTGTTAAGGTTGCACAAAGTTGGACTGATGCTTATGAAGTTGATTTCTCTGGCCCCTCATCACAGGGGGATCGCCCACTGGTGGTTTCCTATGCCTCGTCGCCAGCATCTGAAATACCTGATGGTTCCACTGAGCCAGCCACCGGTGCCTTACTGGGCACCTGTTTTCGGCAGGTTGAATATGCAGGCGTATTATCGGGTACCACTAATCCACAAGGTGCAGCCCAATTGTTAGAGTTTCTTGCTTCAACAACTTTCCAAGACACTGTAGCAGACTATATGTGGGTGTATCCAGCTAATCCCGATGCTGCCATTCCTGACAATTGGCGTGACTTTGCGCCCTTAGCCAGCCAGCCGTGGACTCTTGATCCTGCGGATATTGCTGCACACCGTGACGAGTGGATAGATCAGTGGACGGAGATAGTTTCAACAAACTAAACCGCAACTGGTTTGGCCGTCTCCAGCAAACAGGCACCAAATTTGGTCGTTTGTTGACCGGTTGTTCCCGGCTAATCATTGGTCAACCAGGCCGGCTGGCATATTTGCTGGCCGGCCTGGTGCCGTTGGCGTTCCTGGCAGTGTTTTTTGCCTACCCGGTGGCGGCCTTGGTTAGCCGCGGGCTGGTTGGTAGCAACGGTGTTGATTTAGGTGGCTTTGGTGAGGTTTTTGGACGGGGACGAACTTGGCGAATTGTTGGTCAAACGCTTGGTCAAGCCACTTGGGCAACTATTATAATAATTGTTTTAGGTCTACCAGCTGCCCACATTTTATATCGTCGGCGCTTCCCCGGGCGGGGTTTGATTCGCCTCATTTTAACAATACCTTTTGTTTTACCGTCAGTGGTTGTGGGTGTGGCTTTCCGCTCATTGCTGACTCCATCTGGTTATCTTGGTTTTCTTGATCTTGACGGCACCATGATTGCTGTGGTTGCTTCATTAGTGTTTTTCAACCTTGGTTTGTTTACCAGATCAGTTGGCCAATTTTGGCTTGGGTTAGACCCTCGCCCTGAACAAGTTGCCCAAACATTAGGTGCTAATGGTCCACGACTCTGGCTGACTGTGACTTTACCACGCCTCGCCCCAGCTATCGCTTCAGCCGCTGCTTTAGTTTTTCTGTTTTGCGCCACAGCATTCGGCACTGTTTTAATTCTTGGTGGCTTAACCTACAACACAATAGAAACTGAGATTTGGCGGCAAACCACCCAATTGTTGAATTTGCGGGCAGCCGCTGCATTGGGTTTAGCTCAATTAGTGATTGTGGTGTTTGTAATGAAAATTGGGGCGGTGGCTCGTGGACGCCGCGAACGGGCTGTGCATTTATTGGGCGGGCAACTGGACAGCCCGCCGCAGCTTAAACAGAACGACCTGCCTGCCTTAGCGTTGACTGTCCTGACCGCCCTGCTGGTTGCCTTACCGCTCGTCAACTTGGTGGTGCGCTCGCTCAAAAGTGCGGACGGCACTTGGAGTTGGCGAGCTTACCAACGCCTCGCTGAAGCCGGAGCGGTCAAAGGATTACCTGGTTCGCTATTGGATGCTGCTGGGCGTTCAGTGATTATTGCCAGCCAAGCTGCCGGTTTGGCGTTGCTGCTCGGTTTACTGCTGGCAGGGGTGTTGGCGCGGCCGGCCCGCACGCGGGCCGGCCGGCGCACGGTGGCCTATTTAGACGGTTTTTTGATGTTGCCGTTAGGGGTTTCCGCTGTAACGGTCGGTTTCGGTTTTTTGATCTCTTTGAACCATCCACCGTTTGATTTGCGTCTTTCACCCTGGTTGCAGCCTTTGGCGCAAGCACTGGTTGCTTTGCCTCTTGTGGTTCGCACTGTTCTGCCGGCCTGGCGAGCGGTTGACATGCGTAAACGCCAAGCCGCTGCCGTGCTTGGGGCTGGGCCTTGGCGGGTCTTAGTGTCGGTCGATGGGCCTGTGGTGGGGCGGGCCATGTTGGTTGCGGCTGGCTTAGCTTTTGCGGTGGCAGCCGGCGAGTTTGGGGCGACTGTTTTCCTGAGCCGACCGGAAACCGCCACCTTGCCTGTCGCAATTTTTCGCCTAATTGGCCGACCAGGTGCACAAAATTTCCCCACAGCCCTTGCTGGATGTGTTCTACTTACAGGTATGACCGCAATGGTAATGGCGTTAGCCGAACGTTGGCGGGGTCGAGCAAGCGGTGATTTGTGATGGTTACCAACGGCTTGACACTCGCTGATGTTTCGGTGCGCTTCAGCTCCACCCTGGCCGTGAACCAGGTCAGCTTGTCTGTGTCGCGCGGCCAAATTTTGGCATTGTTAGGGCCGTCGGGTTGCGGAAAATCTACTTTGCTGCGCGCCATCACCGGCCTTGAACCGCTGGCCAATGGCCAAATTTGTTGGGATGGCCAAGATTTAGCTGACATCCCCACACATCGGCGTGGTTTTGGTCTGGTTTTTCAAGATGGGCAGCTTTTTGACCATCTCAGTGTTGCCCGCAACATCGCCTACGGTCTTCACCGGTTCAGACCAATGCCCTCTCCTCAGCGCCGCGCCCGTGTCAGCGAACTGTTAGCCCTGGTTGGGTTAAAAGGTCAAGCTAAACGTGAACCTGCCAGTTTGTCAGGTGGCGAGCAGCAGCGCGTTGCTTTAGCCCGTGCCCTGGCACCGCACCCTCGGCTGCTGCTGATGGATGAACCGTTTGCAGCTTTAGACAGCGCGCTGCGCACCCATTTAGCTGAGGAAGTTGCTGCCATTTTGCATGCCGAACAGGTCACTGCCATTGTTGTCACCCATGATCAAGATGAAGCTTTCGCGGTAGCTGACCGCATTGGCGTAATGTCTCGAGGCAAACTGTTAGATATTGGTGTTCCGGAACGTTTATGGACTTGGCCAGCCAACCAAGCGGTGGCTCAGTTCCTCGGATGCCGCTGGTTTATTCGCGGCAAAATCGCTGGTCAACACCTTGAAACAGCTTGGGGTGAGGTTAGTCTTCCAGCTCGCATCTGCCAAACTGACAATGCTGCTGATTCCCCGTCCAATCAAACAGCGCACTTACCTAACTCCCCCGCATCGGCCAGTGAATCAACTGGCCAACCGCAACGTGTGCTGGTTGGTTTGCGACCTGGCAGCATTGTGATCACGGTTGATTTAGCTGCTCAGCGTGCCTTGCCAATCCGCCGCCAACGCGGTGATTTGTCAGCGCAGATTGAAATCCCCGGCCTCGGCCAAATTGAGGCGCGCGTCGCCATGGATGCCCCCCACCCGATCTCGCTTGACCCTGCCAAACTGGCTGTGATTCCAGCGCCCGCACCAACTGAATGAGGTCTGATCTGCGCTAATTTGCAGTGTTTGCGGCGTGTCGGCTTGGTGTTGTTGGTTGTCTGGGGTGATTTGGGGTATTTTGTGTGCGTTGCCTGGGGGTGGTCCCTAGGTTGAGCGTTCCAGGGGGGAGCTATGAGACTGTTAGGTAAGCATGGTTTAACGCACCGCGCCGCGCGTGTTCGGCATGGCGGATGGTTCAGTTTGGGTGCATCAGCTGTGGCCTGTTGTTTGGCCATGGTGGGTGTGGTGCCGCAGGCGGTGGCTGACACTGGCGGTAATGAAATTGCCGATGACGTGGTGGCGGCTGCCAATGCCGCTGCAGTTGCGGTTGATTCTGCCAATGCCGCTGTTGAGTCTGGCGATGATTTCGCAGCCGATGCCGATGAACCCTTCGCACAGATCGACGAGTCGCTTGCACAGTTCGAAGGGTCCGGTTCACCGCTTTTCGCAGGTGACAGTTCCGATCGCAATGATGTGTGGCGGGGCGTGTTAGAAGATGGTTGGGTTGGTTCGGCAACTGGATTGTCACAGGTTAGATTGCACGAGTTGCGGGTGGGCCGGTTTAACCGGATTAACACTGATGGAACTACATATTTCGATGTGCAGACTTGGTCGTATTTGAAGTCTTATTCAGGTTCATGGCAGGGACGCCGGATTGAAGAAGCTTTCATCAGCATAGATTTGACTAATGTCGATGATTGCGCAGGGAAACACGGGCGGGTTGGCGCTACAAGTTGCAGGGCTAGGGAGCAGTGGCATGGATGAGCCAAGATTGGGTTCTGGTCTAGTGTTCGCTTCAGCCCAGTCTGCTTCGCCGCCAGTGTTGACAGTGGTGTTTAATCAGGCACCTGAGGTTCCGTCTAACTTGATGGTTTTAGATGATGCGCTGGCCGAGTCGGTTGATTCTGCAACGGGTGTGAAGTCATTCTATATGAAAGCAAAACGTCCGAGCGTCGCAGCAGTGGTGAGCGATCCGTTGGGGCGCGAAGTGCGGTTGGTAGCAAAGTTCCCTTGCTCATCAGGTTACGTAACGGGTTCTTTGGTTAGTTCGGGCAGCCGTTCAACGGTTAAGCAACCATGCGATTGGACGGATAGTTTAGGTCGAATTGAGGTCTGGGCTGAGGTAGCCAATGGCCGGCGTTCCGCGGGGTCGGTGAGCACGCCAAGCTACGGGTTTGCTGGTAGCCCACCAAGTGGTTTAACTATTAGTTCACCAGCATTCGGGTTTTCGGGGATTTGGAGTTCGCAGGGGTGTGTAAATACACCTTTTGTGGTGGAGTATAGGGATGCTAATCCGGGAGAAGTTGAGGTCAGTTGGGATTACTCATCACAATGGCAGGTGGTTGAAGGTTCGTTTGGTAAAACCAAGGTCAATGTGCCGTGTGATCGGTGGGGACCGCACCGTTTGGCGGTGCGGGCACGGAACCGGGCTGGTTGGGTGTCAGAGGTGGCAGAGTTTTTGTTTAGCACCAGTGCGGTTGACGCGATTATCACACCTAAAGGTGCTGCAACCGTGTCATCTGGTGTGTTTCGAGTCGAAGCGTTAGGTTTAGCAGCACCCGCTGGCCACTATGTAGTGCCGTCACTGTATTGGCGGGTGTCAGGTGCACAAGATGATCCAGGTTGGAGTGGTTCGATTGAGGGATGGCGGTTGGCAAGCCAGGGCGCTGCGGTTTTGGGGGCTGACGGACGCGGTACGCGCATGTCATATAACTTCTCGGGTAAAACAGCGGCAGCCACGGCAAAAAGTTTGGGGTTGATCAGTTCGGATCGGCTACCAGTACGGTTTGATTTGCAGGTTTGTTTTGAGATTGATCCCTGGTTGGGGCAAGAAATACGGGTCTGTTCTTGGAATAGTGAGCCGGCCTCACATGTGTCAGTGACCTGGTTAGCGCGGGCGTTTGGCGATGCTTTTCCGGTGGCTGAGGCAGGCCCAGGCCGGGTGGGGTTGTTGAGTGGCGAGTTGGTGTTAGACACCGTTGATGTCAGTGTTCCAGGTTACGTTGGTGAGTTGGCGGTTTCGCGTAGTTACGCGAGTTTAGCTGGTTCAACTGTGGCAACCAGTGTGAACCGAGTGTTTGGCGCGGGTTGGAATGCTTCGTTTGAAGGCGAAGAGGCTTCAGGTTTAGCGGGGTTAGATTTACTGGCTTCGTTTGATGTTGACGGAGTGTTTAGTGTTTTAGGTGGGGACGGTGATGGTTACCGGTTTATGTTCCCGGAGGGTGCGCTGCCAGGTTTGCGAGCGGGAGTGCTTGTTCCGGCAGATGATGTGACCAAAGAGTTAGGTGGGCGGTTTGAACTTGTGCGAGCAGGGGCCGGTTGGCAGGCAGTATTGACTGGCGCGGACGGTACGCAAACAGTGTGGCGCACCCCAGATAGTGGCACCTGGGGTCGCGGTGTCGGTTGGTTACCGGTATCAGTGTGGCAAACTGGCAGTCCCTCAAAAACCACTTACAGTTATGATTCTGCCGGCCGGGTGACTAGGGTATTGGCACCAGTCCCAGCGGGTGTGTCATGTGGAGCAGGTGCCAGTTTATCGGCGGGCTGTAGGGCATTACATGTGGCTTATGCTTCAGCGACCACGGCTGGTACCAGTGCTTTAGGGTTGTCTAAAGGTTTGGTTTCGCAGATCAGTTACCAAGCATGGGATCCAGATAAGCCAGGCGGCGCAGGAATGAATACTGTGGTGGTGGCACAGTATCTATATGACAGTCAGGGCTTGCTGCGGAAAATCACCGATCCGCGTTCCGGTTTAGCAACCGAGTACAGCTATTCAGGTGTTTCACCAGCGGGAGTGCCGTTGCTTGCATCGGTGACACAATCTGGTTTAGCGGCGTGGCGGTTTATTTTTGGTAATAGTCCGGTTGGGGCGGGCGTGTTGCTGGGTGTGAGTCGTGACTCGGCTGAGGGTAGTGGAGCAGCCGTCCAGCAAGCCAGGTTTGTGTATAACGTGCCGGTCAGTGGCACGGGTTTACCGGATTTATCTAATCAAACAGTTGGCCTGTGGGCGCAAACCAGTCCGCCGGTTCGCGGGTTCGCAGTGTTTGGCCCTGACCGGCCAATTAGCCAGGCTGGTGCGGCGGATTGGGTGTTTGCTGATTTACAGTATGTCAACCAGGATGGTCGGGTGGTCAATACTGCGGTTTACGGTGCGGGCGCTTGGCAGTTGACAGCTACTGATTACGATGCCGCAGGCCGGGTGGTACGTCAATTTGACCAGGCGGGTGTTGACCGGGTGCGGCGGGCTGCCACCGCTTCAGGTGTACTCAACGGGCGGGCGGTTGCGTCATCGGACGATTATGCGACCATCACGAGATATAACGCTGAGGTAAGGACAGCGGCGGTAGCCAGCATTAACGTGACTGGTGCGGCGGCAAGTTTACCGAGGGGAACGGTGATAATACCGGAAGGTAGTTTAGTTACCGACGTGTGGGAGCCAGTGGTTGGGCTAAACCGTTTACATACACACACGGATTATGATCAGGGTGCGCCGAACAACGGTGTCAACCCCAAAACCGGTCAGGGTTGGATGCTACCCACGCAGGTGACGGTGAGTAGTGCTACGGCGCGCGGTCCGGCTTCGACAGTGGCTAGTGAACCGGTGGTGGGGCAAACCCGTCAGGGTTATGGTGTTGATAATGATGCTTCAGCTAGTGGGCCGACCTCCGGTTGGGTGTTGGGCCAGCCAACCACTGCCACCACTGTTATGGGGGGTGGTGAGCCGGATATTGTGGCGCGGACAGTTTATGACAATGAAGGCAGGCCGGTGGAGTCGCGTCAACCAATGTCTAATGGTGTTGATGCGGGAACCACCAAAACCGTGTATTACACGGCTGCGGCAAACACTACCGGTGCGCCGCAGTGCGGCAATAAACCGCAATGGGCTGGGTTGACATGTAAAACAATGCCAGCTGGTTTGGCTGGTGGGGGCCGTAAAACTATTACCACCCTGGTGGAGAACTATTCAATGTATTTAGCAGCAGCTCGCGTGGTAGAAACCGGCGACGCTAACGCAATACGTACCACTAACACAACTTTCTTGGCAGACGGACGGGTCAACACTGTGGCTGTGACGGTTAGCGGGGTGGCTGGTTCAACCGCCGTCCCGACCCTAAAAACGGTGTATGATCCGTTGAGCGGGTTAGCAACGCAAAGCCAATCATTAGATGCGAATGGGCGGGTCAGCTCAAGCATTCGTAAAGTCTTTGACAAATGGGCTCGGGTTACTGGGTATGTTGACAGTTTGGGAACCTATACTTACACCACCTACAATCAGGCTGGTCAGGTAGCTTCAGTTGATGACGGAAAAACCATCACCAAGTACACCTACGATTCGTCAAGTGAGCATCGTGGTTTGTTGACCGGGCAATCGTCTGGCGGTCAGCTAGTTTTCAACGCAACCTATGATGCAGCCGGTAACCTGGCTACGCAACAGTTGCCCGGCGGTATAACGCAAACCAACTACTATGATGCCGTGGGTAACCGGTACGGACTGATTTACAGTGTGCAATCAGTTCCTTATGTGAGCTGGTCAAGGTCTTTTGACGTGGCTGGCCGGGTCACTGTTGAGTCAACCCCGGATACGCAACCAGGCAGTGTGGGAGCTTGGGTCAAAGAATACAGTTACGACCAAGCCGGACGTCTAACCCAAGTCAACGATCGCACGGTCAAACTGAACAATGACCTAACTGCTGTTGATGCTTCTTGCACTATTCGGAAATATGTTTACGACCGTAACGGCAACCGCACCAGAATGTTCAACCTTAATGGAGGCAGTCAGCAGGTTTGCCAACCGGGCAGCGGAACCGTCAAAACTTGGACCTATGACAGTGCCGACCGACTGGTTGCTTCAACCGCAGCCGGCGGGCAGGGCCACACATATGACGGCTTAGGCCGGGTAACCAGCATTCCAGCTGGTGACGCCCCATCAGGCGGAACTGGTGCTCTGCAAATCAGCTACACGCACACTGACCAAGCAACCTGGGTGGGTAGAACCGGCAAATCAACCGCGTACCTGTTTGACCCAGCCGGTCGGCGCATTCATTCGCTTGGTGAGACGTTGGGGGACCCGTTAGTTAGTTGGCATTATGCCGATGATTCGGATAGTCCCGGTTGGACTGAACTGCCCGGCACTGGTCAGGTCACCCGCTATGTTGAAGCGATTGGTGGTGACCTTGGCGTAACCGTTAGCGACAACCAAACCGTGCTGCAACTTGTTGACATGCAAGGTAACGTGACCAGTACCATCACGGTCCCCGCCGCTGGGTACCCAACAAATATGAGGCCGTTGCAGCGCTATGACGAATGGGGTAACCCGCAAACCAGCCCGGCAACCGTCTCAATGTCTACTGTTAGTTTGAACTATGGTTGGCTTGGCGGTAAACAACGCGCCACCGACCTAACAGGGCTGCTACTTATGGGTGTCAGGCTTTACAACCCCGTCACCGCCCAGTTCACCAGCCCCGACCCCGTCCCCGGCGGCAACACCACCACCAACGCCTACCCCCAAGACCCTGTCAACAGTTTAGACATGACCGGCAAGTTCTCATTCCCGTTCAGAAAAGTGTTCAAAG
>JAIRPS010000127.1 GCA_031256885.1 Bifidobacteriaceae bacterium
TCGTCCAACCTGGCCCGTTTTGATGCGATGCGTTACGGCTTACGTGTGAAACCAGCCAATCAGGCAGCCACCGTCGAAACAGTCATGTCCGCCACACGCTCAGCCGGCTTTGGTGATGAAGTCAAGCGCCGCATCATTTTGGGCACCTATGCGCTTTCCGCCGGTTATTACGACGCCTACTACGGTTCAGCCCAAAAAGTACGCACCCTAATTCAACGCGATTTCGCTGCCGCCTTTACCGAGTTTGATGTTCTGGTTTCACCAACCACACCAACCACCGCTTTTCCTTTAGGGGCGCGCCTCGACAATCCCTTAGCGATGTACCTGGCAGACATTGCCACTATCCCGGTTTCCCTAGCTGGTGTACCCGCCCTTTCACTACCAGCCGGATTATCCACTAACGGTTTGCCGGTTGGCTTGCAGATTATTGCGCCAATACGTGAAGATGCTCGCCTCTACCGGGTTGGTGCAGCCGTGGAAGCCGTGCTCGCCGAAAAATGGGGTGGCCCGTTGACAAGTTTGATTCCCCCCAGCGTGCTTGACAATGGTCCCAACTGCGCGCCACCGCCCCATTGGATCAACGCCACCAAGGAGGTCAGCCAGTGAGTGAGCTAACGCTAGAACAGGTGTTTACGCAGTTTGACCCAGTATTTGGTATTGAGGTTCACGTTGAGTTGAACACCCAGTCAAAAATGTTTTGCGGTTGCGCCACCACCTTTGGCGCTCAGCCAAACACCCAGGTTTGCCCAGTTTGCCTGGGATTACCTGGTGCAATGCCGGTGGTGAATGCTCAAGCAATTGAATCAGCGATCCGTCTTGGCTTGGCCTTAAACTGTTCAATCGCCTCCCTGAGCCGTTTTGCGCGGAAAAACTACTTCTACCCTGACCTGGCTAAGGACTACCAGATTTCGCAATACGACGAGCCGATTGCTTATGACGGTTACTTAGATGTCGAATTAGCTGATGGCACGGTTTTCCGGGTGGGTATTGAGCGTGCCCACATGGAAGAAGATGCGGCTAAAACCAGTCACGTTGGTGGTGCTTCCGGGCGCATTCAAGGAGCCGATTATTCCCTGGTTGACTACAACCGGGGCGGCATGCCCTTGATTGAAATAGTCACCAAACCGATTGAAGGAACCGGTGCGCGGGTGGCTGAAGTAGCGCGCGCCTATGTCGCTGCTTTACGCGAAGTGGTGTTGGCTTTAGCAATCTCCGATGCGCGCATGGAACAAGGCTCCTTACGCGCCGATGTGAACCTTTCACTGCGTCCCCGTGTGGCCGAAAACCAGCAGGCTGTGCCGTACGGCAAACGCTCAGAAACCAAAAACGTCAACTCGTTGCGGGCAATTGAACGGGCAGTCAACTGGGAAGTGGTCCGCCAAGCGGGTTTGCTAACTGCTGGCCAGCCGGTTGTTCAAGAAACCCGGCACTGGCATGAAGACACCGGTCAAACCACCGCAGGTCGTTCCAAAGAACAAGCTGAAGATTACCGGTATTTCCCGGAACCAGACCTGTTGCCGGTAGTGCCTGACCCAGCCTGGGTGGAACAGTTACGCCAAACTTTGCCTGAACCACCAGCCCAGCGCCGCCAACGCTTAGCCGAACAATGGGGGTTAGCCAAACGCGAATTCGCGGACATTGTGGCGGCTGGCGCGCTTGATTTGGTGGCCGAAACCGTTGATCTCGGGGCAACGCCGGCTGGGGCGCGTAAATGGTGGCTCGGTGAGTTGGCTCGCTTAGCCAACGATCAAGGCATTGAACTAACTGATCTGCCGATCACCCCGGCGAATGTAGCTGAGTTGGAAAGCTTAGTGGCCGAGGGAAAAATCAATGACCGTTTAGCACGGCAAGTTCTAGCTGGTGTATTAGCTGGTGAGGGGACGCCGCGAACCGTGGTTGAGCAGCGCCAACTCGCTGTGGTGGACGATGACGCAGCTTTGCTGGCAGCGATAGATCAGGCTTTAGCTAGCCAAAGTGAGGTTGCAGCCAAAATCCGATCCGGCAAGGTGGCAGCAGTTGGCGCAATTGTTGGTGCGGTAATGCGCGCCACAGGCGGACGGGCTGACGCAGCGCGGGTGCGTGAACTGATTTTGGGGCGCCTGGCTGATTGAAGGCAGGAAAGCGTGAATCGATTGCCTTTAGTGGTTGGTGTTGGCCTGGCCACGGCTGATCTCACCCAAGTGGTTGACCATCTGCCAAGCAGCGACCAAAAAATTTGGGCACATTCAGCCAGCCTTGATTTTGGCGGCCCGGCTGCAAACGCGGTAGCAGCGGCGGTAGCTTGCGGTTGCCGTGGCCGGTTGATTGCCCCGGTGGGACGGCTTGGGTTTGGCCCACTGATAACCCAGTCTTTGGAGCACAGCGGCATTGAACTGATTGACTTAGCAGCCCGTGACTATGCGCCACCGATCTCTTCAGTGTTGGTTACCGCCGCCACCGGGCAGCGGGCAGTGGTTTCCACCAACGCGCGCTGGGCAGCCACCAAACTGCCGGTCACTGAAGGCATGCTGACGGGCGCCGCAGCACTGATTGTTGATGGCCATTTGATGGGCCACCAACATGCCGCAGCCCGTTTAGCACGGCGTTTAGGTATTCCGGTGGTTCAAGATGCTGGCTCATGGAAACCCGGCGGTGTGCCCTACCTGACTTCGCTTAGCGACCTGGTGGTAGCCTCCGCTGATTTCACGGTTCCCGAACTAGGCAGTGATGCAACTGGTCAGGCGGTTTTGGATTGGTTGGCCGGGCGCGGCGCCGGTTGGGTGGCACGCTCGCAAGGTGCCGGACCCATACAAGTGCGCTGGTCAAGCGGGGAAATTGCGGAACTTCCAGTTGAACCAGTTAGCAAAGTGGTTGATACGTTGGGCGCTGGTGATGCCT
>JAIRPS010000163.1 GCA_031256885.1 Bifidobacteriaceae bacterium
GGCAGTCTCAGCAGTAGTTTGACCAGCCGGTGCGGCGGTGGCCGGTCGGCGTCCCGGCGGTGGGCTAGGTTTGGGGCGCGGTTTGGCGAACAGCCCGGCCACCAAAGCCGGAGGGATCAAAGGTTTAGCAGGCGTTGGGGTTTCCGCTTGTTCCGGTTCAGCAGGCTCAACCGGCTGCGTCTGCACCAAGGCTGGTTTAGCAACAATCAGCGCCGGTTTGGAATCAACCGGTGTTGGCTGCCCCGTTTGAGGCGGTGGGCTGGGACGCGGCGGCTGTTTAGGAGTTCCCGGGTGTTTGACCCCACCACCGGCTCGCACCGCCAAATACAACGGCGTTGGCCCACCACGCGGTAACTCAACCGCCTCCGGCGGTTCAGCCCGCCAAACACCAGGGCGACGGCGACGTTTGGGAGCCAGTAACCAAGGTGGCCCAAACGGCAGCAAAGCTGGTGCTGGCCTTGCGTCATCGTCCGGTCCAACGTCATCTAAGCGAACTGCCAAGGGCGCTAAACCAGTGATGCGAGCGCGCACCACCTCGCCAGGCGAGAAAAGATCAGTCAAGTCTTCGGCGGCATCGTCAGTGACTTCAGCAGTGGTCAGGCGCAGCAAAGTTTGCGGGTAGGGCTCAACCACCACCCAATCAGCCCCAACAGTCTCAACTCTGGCCAAAATGACATCACCCAAGCCATACTGAGCCAGCGCTGTTTCAGCCTCAATCAGGCCGGAACGTACATCCAAACGTCGTGTTGCCGAGTCAAACCAGCCACTAACCGCCTGGCCTTCACTCACCAGGCTCTCATAGCTAACCCCCGGCATGGTTAACTCGCGCACAATCACAGCGTGCTGACCATTGTCCAAACGAACCCAAGCACGCGAACCAACCACACCCATGACAGTGCCGCTTTGCTGGCGGCGATGCCCTGGCGTAGTGACCGCCGGTTTCAACAAACCAGCCGCCACCGCCATGCTCAAAGCATCAGAAATGAGCAGGTCAGTTGCACGTTCACCATCATTGGGTGACATCACCAAACGGAGCGGCGACTCATACGGGTTAGTTTGCCAATCAGGTGAAACCGGGTACACCCGCCCCGCACCTGCATACACCTGTGTCTGTTGCGGAACGAGATCAGCTAACTGCCAAGAAGCATGCTTATCCGGCAATAACCAAACATCAACCAAGTCCCCAACTTCGTCATGCAACCGTTCAATGTCAATCCACGGCTCCCCCGCATCGAACGGTACCGTCACCACAACCACCGGGCGGTCCCGACTGCGATCAAGCAGCCAAGCCGCCAGGTACTCGACACGGTTGGGCGAGTCAGCACGGCGGTACTGCGCGGCGGACATCGCTTGGCTCCTTATGCAACTAGGCGGATCGGTTGACAGGCCCGGAAAATGGGCGCTCAGGCTATCCTACTGAAGCCAGCCGACCAACAACGTCAGCGAGCAACTCAGCCAGTCGCGGTGCCGCCACTCGTCCGATCTCTAAAACCTCGCCATGACTCAGCGGTTGTTCAGACAAACCGGCAGCTGTGTTCGTCGCAAAAGACAAGCCCAGCACTTCCAAACCGGCCGCCCGAGCAGCGATTGCTTCAAGCGCCGTGGACATACCCACAAGGTCCGCACCCAAGGTGCGCGCCATTCTCACCTCAGCCGGCGTTTCGTACTGTGGGCCAGGGAACTGGGCGTAAATCCCTTCTTGCAAGTCAGGATGAGCCTGTTTGACCAAGCGCCGCAAACGCGCTGAATATAAGTCAGTCAAATCAACAAAATCGGCTCCGACCAGCGGGGTTGCCCCGGTTAAGTTGATGTGATCACTGATCAGAGCAACTGTTCCAGCTGGCCAAGGCGCCGCCGCACCGCAACCATTAGTGAGCACTAAAACTTTGGCACCGGCGGCAGCCGCCAAACGCACCGGATGGGCGACAGCCTGCGGATCGCGCCGCTCGTAATAATGTGAACGTGCTGCAATCAGTAAGGCTTGGCTGGTGGTTTCACCAACCCGCACCGACTGGATGGTGGCAGCATGTCCAGGGATTGGCGAAGGGTTGAAACCAGGCAGTTGGTGCGCCGGAATTTCCGCATTTAACTGCCCAATCAGCCGGCCAGCGCCACCCCAGCCGGACCCCAGAATCACCGCAATTTGGTGCTGCTTGATGCCGGTGCGTTCTACCACAGCAGCGGCTGCCTGGCTAGCTAAAGCGATTGGATCTGGTGAAGCGGGCAAGGCCGGTTGTCTGGTCATCACCTAAGCCTACTTTGACGCAATGCCACCTTTCGACACGGTGGAACAAGTGACCACTGTGAGGCCCCCTCAAGCTTCGGTTAAATGACCAAAGCCAAGAAAAACCGCTAACGTAGCGGCGTGCCTTTGAGTCGGATTTTGATTGCCAACCGTGGTGAAATTGCCTTACGGATTGTCCGTGCCTGTCATGACGCTGATCTAGTCGCTGTTGCGGTGTATAGCGAAGAAGACCGCCATGCTCCTTATGTTCGTTTGGCCGATGCCGCCTACTACCTCGGGGGCGCTGGCGCCGCAAACACCTACCTTAATCAGGACAAACTCCTGGAGATAGCGCGGCGAGCACATGCCGATGCAGTGCACCCCGGCTATGGCTTCTTAGCTGAGTCGGCGCAGTTTGCCAAAGCGGTTGAACAAGCTGGCTTGGTTTGGATTGGCCCACCGGCCCAGGCGATTGAACTGCTCGGCAACAAAACGCGCGCCCGCCAATTGGCGGCGGCAGTGGGTGCCCCCCTGGTACCGGGC
>JAIRPS010000194.1 GCA_031256885.1 Bifidobacteriaceae bacterium
AAAGAATCGATCACCAGTTCAGTGTTGGCGCGGTCAAGTTGGCCGGTTGGTTCATCAGCCAGAATGATTGGCCGTTGTTGGGCCAGTGCACGGGCAATGGCGACACGTTGAATTTCTCCACCGGACAGTTCTTCAACAGTAGCAAATTGTCGATCACTCAAACCAACAGTTTCTAATAGTTCGGCTGCTTGCTGACGGGCAGCATCATGACACATATGCTGTCCAAGACCTGCTAAAGCCACGTTGTCAAGGGCGGTGCGTCGCGGCACCATGTCACCGCGTTGGGTTACCCATGCGGTCAAAGATCTGAGCTGTTTCATATTCGGTTGATACTGAGCAGCCTTGTCAGCATGGCTGATTGTGATGGAGCCATGTTTTGGTTTCAGCAATCCCCCCAAAATTGCCAGCAAGGTTGATTTACCGGAGCCGGAAGGGCCAACCAATGCCAGCAGCCGTCCTGCCGCCGCCTCAAGACTGACACCGTTCAACACCTGGCCGGTTGCTCTCCTATATTGGAAAACAATCTGTTCAGCCGTTAGCCGCATCGCAGGTTCCGTTCTAACCCAGCTTGCGCCGGGTTGGTGACAATCTGGTCGTTTTGGGCTAAAGCACCATCAACATAGGTGGCGGCAAAACCGCCATCAAGCACTTTGACCGGCACGGTTTCAAACTGGTCTGAGCGCTCAACGGTTTGCCGTAAAACGCAGGTGCTGCCAGTTGGATCAGTCAAAACGGCGGCAGCCGGCAGCCGAAAACCGGTCATTGAGGTTGCCCAACGCACCTCAGCCGTGATCGCTTCTTGTTCAGAATCAGCCGCTTTTGCAACAAGTTTTAAGGTTGCTGGATCGGTTAGTTCGGTAGATGTGATTGGTATGGCAGGGTTTTGGTAAACTTGAAGCACCCACTGATGTTCGGTATCCAAAACAATTGGTTCGCTTTTGCTGTCCACCAACCGCACTGCGGTTAAACGCTTGGGGCCGTTAGCGATTGCTTCACCAACCGCCTGGGCTGGCTTGCCGACAGTTAGTGCAACTGTGCTGATTGGAAAAGATTTGCTGGGTAACCACACAAACCAGCTTGGGTCAAATATTTCCTGGTCACTCAAAGCCGGTGCGCCAAGGCGTTTGCGCAGCTCTTTGACACCTTGGGTGGTTTGCGCAGTCCATTTGCTGCCGGGGCTATTGGGCAGTTTAAGCCGTTTGAGCACCTGGTTGAGTGCCGCAACATCTTGGCCGATTGAGTTGTTTTGAAGCAGACGCACAAACGGCCGAGCAGTGTGTATAGCTAGCCGCTTGATACCACCAACTGTTGCCACAGTTTGGCAGTCTTTGACTTTGCGGCCCGGCTCCATTTTGACGTTGCTAACCAAACCTTCCCAGGCAGGAGCCAGTAGTGTTGGTCCGTCAGCCCAGGTTAACCCGGCTGTGGCTGGTTGCAGTCCGGTTCTTTCTTCCTGGCTGATTGCCAGAATGACCGGAGTTGCGGTGGAGGCTTCATGATCAACATGGTCAGCGATCTGCCAACCAATCCAGCCGGCCGCCACCGGCCCTGCCACCAGGAGCAGCAGAGCGGTGACGGTCAGCAGATTGCTGAGCCTGCGCTGTTTAGGCTGTGTCATTAGTCGGTCTTTTCCCAACCTTCGGGCAGCGTGCGGAAAAACTCCTCATACTGTTGCATGCATTCCATCGCTGCTGTCTGACCGGACTGGTCCAGCGTTGCCAATGCGGCACCAATTTCCGCATAATCCGAATCTTCAGGCAACTCCAGGCCATGATTACGCAGACAAGCCACCACATCTGGGCGCATTTTATCGCGTTCACTGTCGCTGAGAACCGCCTGGCTTGCCCAAACATCACCAACATCGTTAGTGTATTCAGTATTGCAACGCTCCCAAACAGCAAGCTGTTTAGTACTATTCACCTCGGCGGCTTCTTCATTCTGAGAAATCACAGTGATGCCAAACTCAAAATTGTTGCCATTCCATTGCGGTTCATCCGGTTCAAAGCCAGCATCTTTAACGCATTGCCAATTTGCCATTACAGCTGATTCGTATTCAGCGTTGGTGACTACACCATCAGCAAGAATAGCTGCTTGAAAAGCACTCGTGGTAGCTTTGATTGAGTCAATGTTGACCGATTTAGGACGATTACTCCACCCACTGACAGTCAACGTCAACGCGGCGGCAACCGCCAGAGCTGCAACAGCTCTGGCTTTCCGCTTGAATTTTGATAAGGCATGAAAATGCACTGTGCTCTCCTTCCGAGCGTTTGGACGATCCCTCCCCCTCCCCTCCAGCTCACCGGAAGGCCTGAGACGATCCATCCGTCGTGGACAATTTAGTGCGTCTGTCTCGACCAAGGCTGGCCGAGGCTGACATATACATTTTGAACCGATCTGCCAGCGTTGTCAAGTAATTTTGAATAAAATTGTGAAAGATTTTTGAAAATCAGCATCTGAGCAGCCATAACATTGCGCGATTTGACGCATCTTGAAGGAGTTGCGATGCGTAGGATGCGTCAAGTGGTGTAGGCTGCAACGACAACATACTACAAGGATGGGCCGTAATGCTTGGCATGTGGGCAGACAGATGCGCACAGCTTGGCATAGTTAAGCAGACCGAGCGCAGTACCTGCTCAGATGGTTGCCTTCAGCGGGAGGTCAGGATGCGTAAGTTGGTGATTTGTTCACCTTTGCGACCGGAAACCCTTGCCCAATCATCGGGATTGGTGGTGGCCGGTAAATCTTCTGACTCTTTCAGTTCATCGCGTACCGCCTGGTCAAGGTGGTCAAGGCCAATACCATGAGTGTCTTGGGTAATTGACTGTTTGATGGCTAAACGTTTAGCGCGGTCAACAATGTTTTTCAGCATGGCACCTGAGGCAAAATCAGCAAAGTAAAGCACCTCAGAGCTACC
>JAIRPS010000005.1 GCA_031256885.1 Bifidobacteriaceae bacterium
ATCAGTCTCACTTGTAGTTCCTTTGCTGCAGGGGCACGGCCACGAAGGTCAGCGGCTCGTAATGACGGATTGGTTTACTGGACTGGTCTGGGCCGGCTGCCTGCCACGCCGAAACACAAGTCCAACGTTGATCATCACGCATCGCTTCGCCATCGTCAGTGACATGGTCAGCGCGGAAATGAGCGCCAGCTGACTCGTCGCGGTCAAGCGCGTCGATGCAAAGTAACTCGCCCAACTCAAGATAATCAGCAACGCGCCCAGCCAGTTCAAGCTCCTGGTTGAGCCGATCCCCCGTACCAATCACCTTGACGTCACGCCAGAACTGTTCGCGTAAACGGCGAATCAAACCAATTGCTTCGACAAGCTCATCAGGGTGGCGTTTGACAGAGGCGTAGCGGTCCAAAATCTCACCGAGCTGTGCAGCAAAATAATCAGGCCCATGCGTGCCGCGAACTGACAAAAGCTGCTCCAGCCGGGCTTGGACCTCTGCCACAGTGTTGGTTACAGCCGGATCATCAAGCGCTAAGGGCGGCTGCCCCAGCAAAGGCGCCAAATAGTTGGGCACTGCATAGGGCAAAGTGAACCAACCATCAACACAGCCAGAGAGCAAAGAGTTGGCACCAAGGCGGTTGGCACCGTGATACCCCCAACCGCATTCGCCACCAACAAACAGTCCAGGCACTGAAGTCATTTGGTCGTAATCTGACCACAAGCCGCCCATTGTGAAGTGAACCGATGGGGCAATCCGCATGGGCACTTCAAAGGGGTTTTCCCCAGTGTGCTCGTGATACATGTCGAAGAGGTTTGAGTAGCGCTCGCGGATTGTCTTGGCACCCAGCCGCGCAATTGCTTCGGCAAAGTCCAAGTAGACCGCATTCTTCAGCGGACCTACCCCAAAACCGGCTTCGATACGCTCGCGAATATTGCGCGAGGCGACATCGCGTGGCACCAGGTTGCCAAAGGCGGGGTAGCGTCGTTCCAGAAAGTAGTCGCGTTCCGACTCGGGAATGTCGCGCGGTGCTCGGTCATCGCCGGCGCGCAAGGGGGCCCAAATCCGTCCATCGTTACGCAAGGACTCGCTCATCAAGATTTTTTTCGACTGCCATTGGCTCATCAGCGGTAACGCAGTTGGATGGATCTGCACAAAAGCTGGATTAGCAAAATATGCCCCGCGTTTGTGAGCTCGCCAAATCGCTGTGGCATTCGAGTTCTTAGCCAAGGTTGACTTGTAGTAGATGTTGCCGTAACCGCCAGTAGCCAAAATCACCGCATGAGCGGTGATGGCGCGCACCTCGCCGCTGACTAGATCACGCACCACAATGCCTTGGGCGCGACCATCTTTGACAATCAGGTCAAGCATTTCTTGGCGGGCATGCAAACGGCAGTTACCGGCAGCGACCTGACGCGACAAAGCATGTGCGCCGGCAATCTGCAGTTGTTGGCCGGTTTGACCGCGAGTGTAGTAGGTTCGGGAAACTTGCACTCCACCAAACGAGCGGTTAGCCAGTTGACCACCGTATTCACGAGCAAAGGGAGCTCCGATCGCTTGCATATGATCAATCACGCGAATGCCTTCTTGACCAAGCCGGAAAGCATCAACTTCCCGTCCGCGGTAGTCGCCGCCTTTGACAGTGTCTTTGACAAAGCGTTCCACCGAGTCGTTGTCAACCCGCCGTCCGCGTGGTGAGTTCACGCCGCCTTGCGCAGCCACGGAGTGAGCGCGTCGCGGCAGGTCGTGGAAAGTGAAAACTTCAACGTTGTAGCCAAGTTCGCCAAGCGCCGCCGCAGCCCCAGCTCCAGCCAGGCCTGTACCAACGACGATGACGGTGAACTTGCGTCGATTCGATGGGTTGACCAGGGCGTAATGCAGTTTGCGATCATCCCAGGCTTGGTCTGGTGCTACGTCCGGGACTTTGCCATCAATTGCTTGCCCAACCTCGCGGAAGGCGTTGATGTCGTAGTTGGTTGCTTCCGTCATCGTGACCTCCTAAAGGTGTAGATAGCCGATTTGGACGGCGATTGGAATGGATAGATTACCGATTACCACCACGGCTGCGATCACACCAGCAATGATGAACCAGATTTGGCGCAAGCGCTTGCCGGTGCCGCCCAGGTCGTTGATGACACTCCAAATGCCGTGCGAGATGTGCAGGGCAAGCAGCAGCATGGTCAGGGCATAGAAGAAGGCGACTGGCGTGCGTTGGAAAGAACTGATCAGATTGGCGTAAGCGCTGCCTTCAACAAAATCGGTGGAGGCAAAAGGCTGGCGGCCAAGTGTCAGGTCAAGTAGGTGAAAAATGATGAAACAGCCAAGGATCAGGCCAGTCCAAATCATGGTGCGGGCGCTGATGCGTCGCGGCAGGATTTTCCGAGCATGAGGCCCGCGGGCGCGCCTGGCGCGGTACCAGATGGTGATGCCGCTAAGCACGTGGGCCAGTAAGAACAGAGCTAAGACTGCACGCAAAATCCACAAGACGCCTTGCCCGGGTACCAGCGGGTTGAACAAGCCACGCAACCAGTGAGCGTAGTGGTCAAAGTCGCTTTGGCCAATGTAAACCTTCAGGTTGCCGGCCATGTGGAAAAGCACAAACGCGACAAAGGTTGAACCGGTCACCGCCATGACAACCTTCAGCGCCCAAGTGGGTGGCTGCGGCGGACGGCTGGTAGCCGGTCTGGCTGCCGTGGGGATTGGGCTGGCCGGTGGCCGCTGCGTGCTCGGTGAACTCAACTGTATGAACCTCCAACTTGGCTGGGGGGTCGGCAACAAGCCTTAGGAGTTACTGGCCGACACCGCCGGTAATCCTACAGCCTGTGCGGTGCTCAGTTGTGCGCTTGCGCGTGGTTGCTCATCGAAGTGTCTTATCTGAACGTGTCCTGAAGTTGCTGGCATTACTGCTTTGATCTGGTTTTCTGCCGGCTGTTGGAGTGTTGCGAGCGGGTCGATTAGGAAGAGAAATGATGCAGTTTCGACTAAACAGTCGTTTGCCTTGGCTGTGGCAGATGACCCATAAATACCCCAGCGTCCATAATGTGGACAAAACTTGATGCTGTGCGAACCGATTATAATTATGTTATCGCAGGTCAATGCGGTGGATGTGTTACATAATTACGCTGTAAGCGAACAAATGCGATTAGGGCTATCTTTCGCCACCTACATGTATTAAAGTACTTGGGTGTAAGCGATTCCCCGCGCTTGCACATGTCCCATCCGTCCTATGCCCCCATGTCCCCATACATGCCCCCTATCGATGTTGCGCACCATGCGCAGCTAGGAAGAGAGTACCCCATGCAAACCTCCGTTCAGACCCCTCAGAAATCGCGTACATCACATCATCGGCTCAAGGCGGTGGCGTCACTGCTGGCTGTAGCCTTGGTTGTCAGTGGTGGTGCGTTGTTTACGCAGCGGTTTGTTGCTAATCAGGCTGAGGCGGCTGATAGTGCCAATGTCAACTGGCTGGTGACTGATCAGCGGTTTGATTGCAACAGTTTCTACACCACTGGTAATAGTGCTGATGCTGGGGGCAACTATGGTGTGTTCCGTTGGCCGGTCAACGCTGATGGCACTTTGGGTACCGGTGTCAATGTGTACAAGGGTTCCGGCACGGGCGGCGGTTGGCGCAGTGACCAGATTGCGACCATGGCGATTGGTCCTGATTTTGTGACTGACAGCAACAGTCCTTGGTACTCGAGCTGGTCGTATGGTGCGCAGGAGAAAAAGATCGTGGCGTATCACTGGTCTTGGGGTTCAGGCGGTACTAGCACTAATCCGGATAAACGTGATTGGATTCCGGTGCAGAAGGTCACCCCTGGTGAGAACAAGACTCGTGAGGTGTTGGTGCCAAACCCGACTGTGGCCACTGGGCGTAGTGCTGGTTCTAACTGGTCGGGCGGTGAGGTCAACCAACTGACTGGTGAAATCTACTTCACCGGCTCAAACTCGGATGCGGTACGCAACGACGGTCAAGGTACTGCCGCGTTGATGCGCTACAACCCAGTCACTGAACAATACATCGCTCCTAGCCGTTTAGTGCCCGCCAGTGAGCATGACAAGCTGAGTCGTGAAAAAGATGGCAAAGGTGCACTAGCACCCGGCGACTACAGTTTTACGGTTTCTTCTGATGTGGCAGTTGACGCAGATGGCAACTTCTACATTGTTGTCCACTCCGAATACTGGGGAACCCGCGTGCGGTACCTCCTTAAAGTGACAGCTGGTGCTCATCAGACGGATTGGAAATGGAACAAAATTGGTGTATTGACTGGCGATGTTCCAGACGGTGCTTGGTGGGGAATGGGCTTTGTTAATGGCACACTCTACGTTGGCGGTACAGGCGCTGGGCGTGAACGGATTTATCGTGTTGATACAATGTCTGGACAAGTATCACGACTAAACAGCTCGAACGCACCCTGGTCAATCTATGACGGGGCTGCCTGTCAAGTAGCGCCATTGGTTACCGGTAAAGTTTATAATGATGTCAATGGCAACGGTCAGATTGATCCAGGCGAGGACGCTTTGCCAGGTCAGACTGTCGAAATTTATGATAAAAACGGTGTGCTGCGTGGTACTGAGCTCACAGATGGTGAAGGGTCCTATGATTTTCTAGTCAACAGTGCTGGTAAAACTGACTCTGATTTTTATGTTAGGGTGGCGCGTCCGCAAATTGATGGTGTTAATTCGGCACAAACCTATGCTTCTGCAGGTGATGATAACGGTAACATAACAACTGCATACTGTTGGGATCATGGTCAAGATTATTACGAGAGCCATGTTTCTGGCATTTGCCGTGGCGCTCGCGAGGATCAGCGTGATCGTTTGGCTGAGTCGACGGTTGGTACGGCTAATTCGCCGGTTGGTGCGAACGGCGCAATGATCGTGTCGAAGATACATTTTGGCAATGATAAATCAGTTGCTCATGCTGACTTTGGTATAACTAATGCAGCATCATATGGTGATGCGGCTTATGATACTGAGGTGTTCCCGAGTGGGCCTGGCACGAGTTATCAAGGTCCTTCCCACATTCGTGGTTCAGTGCATGGTCCTTTGCTTTACCTTGGCTCAAAAGCAGAAGCGAATCAGCCTGTGGTGGGTTCTTCGGTGGGTGTTGGTGGTGCTGATTTGCATGGGGTGTCTGATGATGGTGTTGATTTGGAGGTTTCGCCGGGGGTGTTTGTGTCGTTGCAGGATCAGGT
>JAIRPS010000036.1 GCA_031256885.1 Bifidobacteriaceae bacterium
ACCCGGGGCGGCGCGGAACAATTCAACCGCAATCGGGCTTGAATCAGGGTTACGAACATCCCACTGGTCCAAACACTCACCCAAAGAAGTGTGGCTCACAGTGCGCGGACTTAAATCAAGCAAACCGGCTCGCCGCAATTCGCCTAATAAAGCTGGCACACCCCCAGCACGGTGCACATCTTGCACTAAATGAAAACCATTCGGGGCAATTTTTGCTAAACACGGTACTTGCTGCGATAATTGGTCAATTTCGGCAAGGTCAAAATCAACTCCGGCTTCTTGCGCTAAAGCCAGTAAATGCAATACTGTATTTGTTGAACCGCCCATTGCTAAATCAAGCGACATAGCGTTGCGGAAAGCGGGTAATGTGGCAATATTTCGCGGCAATACCGATGCGTCATTATTATCGTAATAGGCTTTGGCAAGCTCGACAATGCGCTGCCCAGCTGTTTGGTATAGCTGACGCCGCGCAGTATGTGTGGCCAATAATGTACCGTTGCCAGGTAAAGCCAGGCCGAGCGCCTCCGCCAGACAGTTCATTGAGTTGGCGGTGAACATGCCGGCGCAAGAACCGCAAGTGGGGCAGGCGCCCGCCTCGATTGCGGCCAGTTCTGACTGGCTGACCGCCGGGTTGGCGGATTGTGCAATAGCGGTGATCAAGTCAAGCCCGTCCCGCTGCTGGCCGTTGGGCAGTATGGCCACGCCACCTTCCATTGGTCCACCGGAAATCAGTAACGCCGGCAGGTTTAGCCTAAAGGCTGCCATCAGCATGCCGGGAGTGATCTTGTCACAGTTGGTAATGCAGATCACAGCGTCGGCACGGTGTGCTTTGACCATGTATTCAACACTGTCAGCAATCAAGTCACGTGAAGGCAGCGAGTAAAGCATGCCGTCATGACCCATGGCAATACCGTCATCAATGGCAATCGTGTTGAACTCGCGCGGAATGCCGCCTGCCGCTGTAACGGCTTGGCTGACCACTCTGCCAACCTCCGCAAGGTGGGTATGGCCGGGTACAAACTCACTGAAGGAGTTGGCTACAGCAATGATCGGTTTGCCAAAATCAGTGGCGGGAACGCCGGCAGCTCGCAGCAAGGCGCGTGCGCCAGCCATGGTTCGCTCGGTGAAAATCAGTTCTGAAGGCTTTGTAGGCATAACACCAGTATGGCAGGGCTCAAGCTAGAAAGTGCCCGGAACCCACAGTTGACAATGCGCAAAGCGCCGCAAATCAAGATCAAAACTGGCAATTCGGTAACTCAGTTGAATGGTCATGGTGGTCAAGCTTGGCGGCCACAGGCACTACGGTAGACCAGTGCCCCTGACTCGTTCGCGCCTACTGGCAGTTGCCTTGGTGTTTGGTTCAATGGTTGTTTACGAGATTTCTGCCGCCTGGGCGGTGAGGTTGTTTGACCGTGTGGGGCCGTTGGGCATGGTTGCTTACCGCAACATTTTCGGTGCTCTGGTTTTGCTGCTGGTGGTTCGCCCACATTGGCGCACGATGACGCGGCAAGCCTGGCTGTGGACCGCAGCCTTGGGCTTATCTTTAGCAGTTATGAACCCTTTGTTTTACCAATCTTTGTCACGCATTGGGCTTGGGGCGGCCGCCACCTTAGAAGGACTCGGTCCCTTAGTTTTAGCGGTTGCGCTTGGCCGGCGCTGGCGATCCTGGCTGTGGGCACTATTCGCTTTTGGTGGCTTACTTGCCTTGGAACGCGGCGGACTGGAACGCCTTGACCTACTTGGTGTCGTTCTGGCGTTAGCCGCCGGTGCAGCCTGGGCGGGGTACATTGTGGCAGCAGGGCGGGTTGGTCAAATCATGCCCGGCATCAGCGGCCTAACCGTCGCAATGACCATGGCAGCGATAGCTGTGATGCCAATGGGTTTACTTTCTGCCGGCACAGCCTGGTTCAACCCGCTAACCATGCTGATGGGCGCGGGTGTGGCAGTGGCAGCCTCAAGCATTCCCTACGGAATGGAAATGGTTGCCCTGAAACGTCTGCCCACCGAAGCTTTCTCAATCATGATGTCACTGACCCCAGCCATCGCAGCTTTATCTGGACTACTGTTCCTCAACCAGCGTTTGACCATACCCCAATGGGTGGGCGTGGCCGCCGTGATCATTGCTTCCGCCGGAGCAATCATGACAACGCAAAGCACACCAACAGAGTCAATAGCACCCTGAATCTTTACTGGTTAGCGCTTGCTTGAGCAGCCAGGTAGGCCAGCAAAGTGCGCACACCAACGCCAGTACCGCCAGAGGGAACATAGTGGTAAGGACTTGACTCATTGAAAGCCGGGCCAGCAATGTCAAGATGCGCCCAGGCAGCACCATCAGTGAATTCGCGTAAAAACAGACCAGCAGTCAGCATGCCCGCAGTGCCTTTGCTGGCCATATTGGTATTGACCAAGTCAGCCACAGTCGAATCAAGCGTTTTGCGCAACATCTGCGGCAACGGCATCGGCCAAAAATCTTCACCAGACTCTGCGGCTGCCGCCACAATGGCGGAACGCACATCCTCAGAGCCCATCACGCCGCCATACTGATTACCCAGCGCAATCACCTGCGCACCCGTCAAAGTCGCAATATCAATCACCGAATTTGGCTGGTCAGCCAGCGCCGCAGTCAGCCCATCCGCCAACACCAAACGGCCCTCAGCATCAGTATTGGTCACCTCAACCGTGCGCCCCGACTTAGTGGTAATCACGTCAGAAGGACGTTGAGCAGCAGCCGAAGGTAAGTTTTCCGCCAAAGCCAACCAAGCACTCACCTTGACCGGCAATTGCAGTTGCGCTGCCGCCACCACAGTAGCCAGCACCGCCGCCGCCCCAGCCATATCAGACTTCATGGTGAGCATGCTGGCTGCTGGTTTTAACGACAAGCCGCCCGAATCAAAAGTGATGCC
>JAIRPS010000076.1 GCA_031256885.1 Bifidobacteriaceae bacterium
GTCAAATAGGCGCAGGCGCGCCAAACGTGAAGGCAAATGCCGGTGGCTGGCAAAAGCTGGCAGCACTCGCAGGCGACTGGCAAGGCTGATGCTGCGTTGCCTGGCTGCCAGCCCTAATGGTCCCCAACTGCGTAGCACCACCGGCCCGGCCACGGTTTCGCCGCGCTTAGTTGGGTGCAGCGAGGTGACAATTTGGCTGGTTGCGGCAGTGGCTAAAACCAGGCGAACTGGCGTGGCGGTTATCCCGGCGCTCGGTGGCCAAGCGTCACGTACCTCAATGTCGCTGCGGCGTTTCGACAGGTTGGTCAAACTGATGCAACTATTGCATGATTCGCCCAACCGGGTAATCAGCAGTGCCTGACGCTCCACCGCAAACTGGTTGATTGGTGTGGACAAAAGCAGATCAACTGCACAAACCGCCGCCACCAGGCAGCTGAACAAGATCACGGTTCCAACGCCCGGCCACAACAACACCGGCAGCAACCCGCCTAACAGCACTAACGGTACGCGGCCAGAAACAGTCATGATGTTTAGTTAGCCAATTCGGGAACTGGCAAACTGGACAAGACAGAAGCCAGCACCGATTCGGTGGTGACCCCCTGACTGCTGGCAGTAACCCGCAATTGGATGCGATGACTCAAGGTGGAGCGGGTCATCGCTTTGACGTCATCGGGTGTGACAAAGCTGCGGCCTGCCAGGTAAGCCCAAGCCCGGGCGGTGGCCAGCAAAGCCGTGCCGCCGCGCGGTGAAACACCCAACGCGACCGATGGCGCTTGGCGAGTTGCACGACAAATATCAGCAATGTACCCCAAAACTAGGCGGTCAACATGGATTGCGGCGACCGCTTGGCGGGCTTTGGCAATCTCTGGCGGGCCAGCTACGGCCTGCAAACCAGCCTGCACTAAGTCAAGCGGGTCAAAACCGCTGGCGTGGCGAGCCAACATGTCGATTTCATCAGCGCGCTCGGGTGGGTTCAAAATCAGTTTCAGTAAAAAACGGTCAAGTTGGGCTTCCGGCAGCGGATAGGTGCCTTCATACTCGACCGGGTTTTGCGTGGCAACCACCATGAAAGGGACCGGCAAACTGTGTTGTGCGCCCTCCACGGAAACCTGATGTTCCTGCATTGCCTCAAGTAACGCCGACTGGGTTTTGGGTGGTGTGCGGTTGATTTCATCAGCCAGCAAAAGGTTAGTGAAAACCGGTCCGGGACGGAACTCAAACTGAGTCGAAGCAGCGTTGTACACCAACGATCCGGTGACATCGGCGGGCATCAGGTCCGGCGTGAACTGGACACGTTTAGTTTGCAAATCCAAACAGGCTGCCAGCGCGCGCACCAGCAGGGTTTTCGCGGTACCGGGCACCCCCTCAATCAGCACATGTCCACCGGTCAGCAAACCGATCAGCAAACCTGTCACTGCACCAGTCTGGCCAACCACGGCTTTGCCAATCTGATCACGCACAGCCGCTAAAACTGCTGGCGGTTCCATAATCTGAGTCATTCTTTATCTCCTTGAGGTAGCAATTTGGCAAGGTCGCGTGCCAAAGCGACCAGTTCAACATGGGTGGTAACTCGGCGTTTATACAGCAACTCGTCAATTTGGTGAGTTGGACAGCCAAGTGCGGTGGCGATTCGGTCAACAATCACCGCTCGACTGTCATGGCGGCTCAACCCCAGTTGGTCAGCTAAACGATCAACCGTGTGGGCGCGTAAAGCTTGCGCAGCATGGCGAGCCGCCCTGCCGCGAAAATACAGATTGCCCAAACCGTCAGCGATCTGTGAAGCTGGCACCACCACTGGCAGGTTCTCGCTGACCAGTGGCCCAAACCGGCGGCCTCGCCAAAAAGCTGTAGCCACACCGGCCAGCAGCAGCATGGCAAATGCGCTAGGTGCCCAGGGCGGCAGCATTTCAAACCGGGAATCTTCGGCTGAGCGCTGATTCAATTGTGGCGGAAGAGCAACTAGATACACCAGCTGCGGTAGGTGGCCAAGGCTCCGTAAAGCCAAAGCCGCCCGGCCATCTGCAGCGGTGATGAACTTGTTGGTAATCAACTTTGCATCGGCAATCACCGCAATTGGGGGATCACCAGGTAAAACAGCGTAGCCAAAGGGTTTGGGTGAAGGTTTTGAAAGATCAGGGAAACAGCCTTCAACCTGGCCAACTAAACCTTTATTCCAAGCCAATTCGCCAGCCGCCTGAGCGTCCAGGTCTTGGCATTGCGCCGCCAACGGTTCAGCTTCACCACTGTCAACGCGATGAGTTAAATGCAACTGCTGATTACTCAAATGGTCCAGCAAACTATCTGAAGGTTGGATTAGCACAACCCGTCCCGCCCGGCTGACTGCTTGATCAACCAGCTCAATTGGCCAATCACCCGGTCCAACCAAAACCAGGGTGGCCTGCTGGTTAACCTGTTTGAGAGCCTGGTTAATATTTGCCGGCTGCCTGACTTTGACACCCTGGTGTTTGAGCACCTCAATCAGGGCGCGTGCGCCATCGCCTTTGGCATTAGATCCGCCCAGAGCAGTAGTTTGGCCACGACCCGGCAATTGCAGCAGCAAAATCACTACCGCCAATAAACCTAAGCCAAGCAAAACCAAACTCGACCAGCCGCGACCTTGCTTGGCGCGGCTACCTGCGGTATCGGTTGGTTTGGCGGGCATCACAAGACCACTGTTTCGGTTTGGTCCACCACAGTTGGTGGGTGGGCTGTGGACAGCAGGGCAGCTTGGTCAAGTGTTATGAACTGGTCATAATCACTGGCCTGGGCGGCTAAGTCACCGTAGGCTAGGGCGTCAAACAAACTGGCGGCGGCGCTGAGGCCATCTAGCGGCTCGGCCAGGTTGCGCAAAGCTTGTTCGGTGATTTCTTGGGCAGTGGCACCGGCCGGCGGGTTGATGATTTGGCGCTCCAGCAAAGTCAAGACAATGGCTTGGAAACGCGCTAAACATGCGCCTCGCAGGTCGCCGGCGGCAGCACATTTATCGGCTAAACGGCGCGCTTTGGCGGCAGTGGCTGGTTGATTCGATGACAGCACAGCGCGGCTGGTTTTTTGATTACCAGCCGCGCGCCGTTTGAGTAGTCGACTGAACAGCACAACCAGCACAATCACCAGCAAACTGACAAATATGATGATTGCCACAACTCGCGGTGGCGCTGTTTGCATCCCGCCAGCAAACAGGTTGTCAAGCCATTGCAGCACTTGTTGCAGCAAAGTTGGACCGCGATGATATTGACTGTTTTCAAGTTCCTGACGCAGCAGTTGGCGTGCCTGATCAGCGCTCGGCTCAACCGGCAGATTGCTAATCAGGTTGCTAATCAATGGCCGGACGCTTGGATCAGCACAAGGTCAAAAGCCTCGCGGCGAATACGCAGGTCAATATAGAGTAAGGCGATTGCGCTGGCTGTGAAAGGTGTCAGCAAAGTAGCCGCAATGGTGCTAGCGAAATTGTCAAGCACAACCGAGGCGCCAAGACTCGGATTGAACAGGCTGTTGGCAATGAGGAACCCTTGGCTGATTGTGCCATTGGCTATGCTGATCAGTAGATTTGTCAACAAACCAATACCCAATATGCGCCAAAAATCGTTCTTAGTCAAGCGCCAGGAACGTTTTAGTGCGGCCAGCGGCTTGGTTTCTTCCAAGACCAAAGCAACCGGTGCAAACAACCAACGGACAGCCACCACCACCAATAGGCAGCCACCTGCCAACACCACTAAGACAGCTAATAGTCTGGACACAGCGGTGGCGCAAACAACCGTCACCG
>JAIRPS010000100.1 GCA_031256885.1 Bifidobacteriaceae bacterium
TGCTCGACCTGATGCTGCCGGGCATTGACGGTATTGAGGTTTGCCGGCGCATCCGCGCCCAATCTGGCGTACCAATCATCATGCTGACTGCCCGCAGCGAGATTGAAGACACGGTGCGCGGGCTTGGCGCCGGCGCGGACGATTACATTGTCAAACCCTTCAACAAGGCGGAACTGATTGCCCGGATTCGTGCCCGTTTACGCGACCAGCATGGCGCTGTGCGCCGCCGCTTGCGGGTAGATGATGTTGACATTGATGTGGCAGGGCGAGTGGTTGAACGCTACGGCCAAAAAATATCCTTGACACCTTTAGAGTTTGACCTGCTGGTGACAATGGCGGCGCGGCCAGGCGAGGTGGTGACACGCACTGAACTATTGCGCCAAGTTTGGGGGTATCGTGGCACAACTGATGAACCACGGCTAATCAACGTGCATATTCAACGTTTGCGGGCCAAGGTTGAAAAAGATCCCGACAAACCAGTGGTGGTGCAAACGGTCCGCGGCATTGGTTACAAAGCCGGAATGCCTCGGTGAGTTTTCCGGTGCTCAAACCCAAACGCCTGCTGCGGTGGCTGCGCCGGTCGTTACGGGTGCGGGTCACTGTGATGACCGCCCTGCTCGCCGGTGGCCTGATTGCAATATTGGCGGTGCTGTTGAGCGCGCAAGTGCGTGACGGCTTGTTCAACCAACGCCTGGCGGCGGTTTTAGAAGATGCGGCCTGGTCAACCCGCGCCACCCAAACTTTTTTCAACAGTTCTGATACTGATTCGCCGCTGGCGGCTGGCGCGCTCGCCCAATCAGCGGTAACTTCACTGCTTCAATCAGGTACTTCGGCTGATGCCGTGCTGCTGGCTTGGGGGCCAACCACCGCCCAAACACTCAGCCCAATCAACCCAATCACAACCGATGCGCAGCTTCGCGCGGCAGTCTCCAGCCAAGTGATTGACCAGGCCTCCCTCCTCCAGGGGCAAGTGTGGCAATCAGTGGTTTTACCTGGGCAAATCAACCGACCAGGCCTAGTCGTGGCGGCACCGGTAACAATATTGGCTACCGAATATATTTTGGCTTTCACCTACGACCTGTCTGCCGAAGCCCGGACTTTAGTGCTGATTGAACGAATCTTGCTGGCTGGTGGATTGGGCGTTGCCTTGGTTTTGGTGTTGGTAACTTGGCTGGTGACACACCAGGCAGCCCAACCTTTGGCCAGCGCGGCAGCGGTTGCTAAACGGTTGGCGGCCGGCGATTTTTCGGAGCGGATGGCGGAACGCGGCGAAGATGAAATGGCGGTTTTGGCGCGTTCCTTCAATGAAATGGCCAGAAGTTTGCAAGCCCAGATTGAACGGATGGAGGAACTTAGCCGGGCGCAGCGACGTTTTGTAGCTGATGTTTCGCATGAACTGCGCACGCCCTTAGCCACCATCAAAATGGCTGGTGAAATGGTTTACCAGGCGAGGGACGATTTCCCGGCGGAGGTGGCTCGTTCCGCTGAACTATTGAACACGCAGATTGAGCGGTTTGACAGTTTGCTGGCCGATCTGCTGGAAATCAGCCGTTTTGATGCTCAAGCAGCCGCTTTGGTGGCGGAACGGGCTGATTTGGTGACAGTCGTTGAAGGTGTCTTAGCTGAGCTGACTCCGCTAGCTACCCGCAAAGCAGTCCAGTTGCGTCGTCATTTTCCTGATCATTCAGCCAGCGGTGAGATCGATTTGCGGCGGGTTGAACGGGTGGTGCGTAACCTGGTGGTTAATGCGATTGAACATGCCGAAGGTTTGCCGGTTGACATCACGATTGGTCAGTCCGCTGACAGTTTGGCGGTGATGGTGCGCGATCATGGTTTAGGGCTTAGTGAAAATGATGTTGAGCATGTTTTTGACCGTTTTTGGCGAGCTGATCCGGCGCGCGCCCGCACCACCGGCGGCACTGGTTTAGGTTTAGCGATCGCCCGGGAAGATGCCCGTTTACATGGCGGCACTTTGGAAGCTTGGGGAGCGCCCGGTCAAGGCGCGGCTTTCCGGCTGCTGCTGCCGCGCCAAGCCGGCTTGCCAGTGCGTGACGCAGTGCTTGCTTTGGGAAGTCAGTCAGGAGAAAGTGATGCGGTTGATTAAACGTCAAGCTAAGAGCCTGTTTTTGCCCGATGCCGCCGGGACGCCAGCAACCCCCGGCCAGTTGTCCTTGGCAAGCCTAACCGGGCGAAGTGTCCTGCCCGCCCGGCCAGTTAGCCAGTTGCCCTGCAACCGGCTGGGGCGGGGTTGGCTGATTGGCTTGGTTGCGCTGGCTTGTTTGCTTTCGGGTTGCGCCAAGCTGCCGACCAGTGGTCCGGTGTATCGCGGCATTGACCCGTCCGTGACAGTTAGTGGTCAGGCGGAGTTTTTGCCGATGACGCCCGCCCCAGCGGCTGGTCCTGTGGCGATTGTTGAAGGTTTTTTACAAGCGGTGCAGGCTGGTCCGCCCAATGGTTATGCGGCGGCGCGACGCTACCTGGCCCAGCCCAACAGTTGGCAACCAACCGCCAATGTGCGTCTCTATGAATCAGCTAAGCCGCCTGAGCCGCCAATTGGTCCAGCGGAAGACCCCGATACTTTGACTACCGCCACAGTCGAATTGCCGTTTGAGATCGTGGCAACGGTTGATCAGGATGGTCACTATCAAACAGCGTTACCGGAACGTACCTCAATCCGCTTTGAGCTGGGCCGTGATTCTGCCGGAAGCTGGCGCATCACCGAAGTGCCGGCCGGTATTGTGTTGTCGGTGGCTGAGTTTGCCAGCCAATTTCGTAAAATCGCTGTCTACTTTCCTGACCCAACCAGTCAGATTCTGGTTCCGGACATTCGCTGGTTTCCGCGCACTGAGGCGGCTCGCCTGGCAGTGGAGGCTTTTGTGGCTGGGCCACCAAGTTACCTCGCTGATGCGGTGGTTCATCCGCTGCCACCAGGCAGTGTTTTAGAAAGCCATGCACAGCTTGATGCTGTGGGGCATTTGGTTATCCGCCTGGCCGGTGCGGCTGATTGGGCTGATCAGGAACAACGTTCCGCCACAGTGGCCTGTTTAGTCGAATCGTTGACTAGTTTGGCTGATGTCAACACGGTTGAAGTCAAAGCCGGCAACCTGACCTGGCAGCAAACACGGCCGGGTAGTTTACAACCGCAACGGCTAGCTCGCCCCGCCGGCACTTTGGTGGTTTTAGCTACTGGTACTCCGCCAGATGATGACCAGGCTACTGCGGAGGCGAGTTATTCGCCCGATGCCGATGCTTGGCCAGACCTCAACCTCGACCAAACGGCCGATGCCGCAACCCCGCCGTCATCCGGCGCAGCGACCGCTTTGCCTGAGCAGTCAACTGGACCCAGTCAATCACCTGATCAATCTGCGAATGAACGCTTGCTTTCCGGCTATTTAGCAACAGTCAATGAGGGGCATTTGCAGCCTTTGACTGGTTTTCGCCAGGCCCGCGAGCGGGCCTGGCAATCGCTGGCTTTAGCGCCCGGCAGCGCGGAGGTGGCTGGCTTATCCACGGACGGTCAGATTTGGCGTTCCGAACGCTGGGGTGATGAATCATTAGCTTTCGCTGATGCGCCCAACTGCCTGGCGCCGGTGTATGACCGTTTTGGCTGGTTGTGGACGGCTGCTGGGGGAGTGGTCTGGGCAGCTCCGCCGGCCGGTGCGGTTGGTCAAGATTCAGTTGTGGTGGCCAACCCTTGGCCAGTTGATTCAACTGTTTTAGCTTTAGCACCAGCCCGCGATGGTGCCCGCATTGCGGTGGTGGTGCGGTCGGCGGATGGTCAAATCAGCATCCAAATAGTCGGCGTGCGGCGCGATTATGCAGGTCAGCCACGCAGTTTAGCCGAGCCCCTGAGGGTGAGTGTTTTGGCTGTTCAACCGGTTAGTTTTACTTGGGCTGATGAGGAAACCTTGATGGTTTTGGCGCCTTTAGCGCAAGGGCAAACCGTGGTGCCACGTTTGCTGACGACTGGTGGTCCGGCATCGGAACTACCAGCGCCTGGCGGCGCAACTAACCCGGCTGTTGGTTTGGCGGTTGGGGCCAGCACTTTTGATGCTTATGTGGCAACTGCTGACAATGTGTTGTACAGCCGACTTGGTCAGCGTTGGGCAGTGCTGGTAACTGATGCGGCTTTGCCGTGTTTACCGGCCTAAGCCTGCCAGCAACCGTGCCCATCCACTGCCCCGGTTTAGCCAGGCAGGTTATCCCCAGTGCCAAAGGTTGTGCGGAAGCTGTTTGCCAAACTGGGACAGTGACACCACCTGCTTTCAACCAACTGCTAGACCTGGTTTTGCCAAATAGTTGCGCCGGCTGCGGTGCCAAACTGGCTGGTCCTTTGTGCAGCGATTGTCAAACCGCGCTGGCCGGGCCGGCTTGGCGTTGCGAAAGCGCAGCGCCGCGTTTAGAACCAGCGGGCGGTTTAGCGGCATTACCCTGCTGGACTTTAGGACGCTACGAATCAGTTTTACGCCGCGCCATCAGCAGTTGGAAACGAGCCGGACGGCTTGATCTAACCAGCCAGTTTGCCAGCGCAATGGCCAATTTGGGCAGTCAAGTGGCGTGCAGCTGGCGCATTGGCGTCAAGGCGGTTGGCGGCAGCGAACTTATTGTGGTGCCCATCCCCTCCCGGGCGATTAGCCATTGGCGTCGCGGCACTAACCTGGTTGGCTGTTTAGCTGCGGGTCTTTGTCAAGGTTTACAATCTGGCGGTTTGCCGGCGCGCTGCCAAACCCTGCTGACACGCCACCCGCTGAGCCGTGATCAGGTCGGTTTAGCGGCCCGGCAACGCGGTCAAAACCGTCAAAACGCCACCCGGCTGCGGCACAAACAACTGATCAAACAGCCAATTGTGCTGGTTGATGACATAGTCACCACTGGGGCTAGTTTGTTAGATGCCGAACGTTTGCTTGCCCGAGCCGGCCTGATCTGCTTGGGTGCGGCAGTTTTGGCAGCGACACCGGCCAAGGTGCGTACTAATCGGCGCGAATCAACCAGTTTGCTGGGTTGTTGTACTACCCTTGGGGAATCGGGGCTGCGGCCAAGCGATGTGAATCACTGA
>JAIRPS010000154.1 GCA_031256885.1 Bifidobacteriaceae bacterium
AGCAGCCAGTAAACCAGCTAAAACACTGGTGGGTTGTTGCCAGAACCGCCTGGGTTGTGGCGGGGGGATAAGCATGGCACGGCTCAGTAAACGCGAACCGTGGTGTTAACCGCCGGGCCAGGCCGTTCACCAGCAATCACCCGCACGCCAATTGTCCATGTGCCAGGGTTGAGCGTGGGTAAAACCCCTGACCATGTGCCAGTTGAAGAGGTTGTTTGCTGTGGCAACAAGGGTTGACCATCACGCAGCACCTCAAAAGTCGTGTTGGGCTTATCAGACACACTCAGCGAAAAGCCAGTATCGTCACGCGGCGAAACCAAAACACTGGGACCATCCAAATTGAACGAAGTCCAAGTCCATGAGGAAGTGCCGTCAGCCGCTGTGCTCAAAATGTCAACCGTAGCTACACCTGTGCCAACCCCGGTCAGCGGACCGGAAGTCCAAACACCCTGCTTGTTTGCTCTAAATAGTGCTAACCGGGTGCCTTTTTGCTCAATGCTGATAGTTGCACCAGCCGGTGCCGTGCCAGACAAGATTGGTACAAGCCGGTTTTTCAGATCGCCAGTGCCGGTGTCATTGCTGGTCACAATGACCGCCATCGGATCATAAAGACCTGACGCTGGCTGACCGCCAGCTTGCGGTATTGGTGTGGCGGCGATTGTCGGTAGCTTGGTGGCTGTGGCTGGAGTTGGCGCAGCCTGAGTGACGACATCGGTTTTTGGTGCTGCGGTGACCGTCACAGTGGGGGCTGGTATGTAGCTGGGCACAGTCACCGTGACAGTTTCTGTAGCAGTTACTGTGACTGAAGGGATGGACGGAATCACTGCTGAGGGTTCAACCAGCGGAGCAAGCGATGGCAGCGGTTGCTCAGTGGGGACAGCCGAAGCGACCGCACTGACGCTCGCACTAGGGCTGGGCGATGCGCTTTGGCTGCTCTTATTCAAGGCCACTGGTGTATTTGGGTTACCCGAATCGCCAACTTGCTGCACCAAAGCAGTCACCGCCATAGTCAAACTGAGAACTGCCAACGGGAAGGCGATCAGCAGCATGGTGTTCAGTGGGGTGGCTGTTAAGCGTTGACGCAAACCAGGCTTGGGCGCTGGGGCGGTTGCTTGGCCAGGCGGGTAGGCAAAGGCCGTTGATGGCGGGGCGGCAGTTTGTGAAAACCGTGCCGCAAGCGTTTCCCGAGCTATCAACGAGGACCCGGGGGCTGGTCGTTGGTCATGGGGGCTTGTCATGTTTTGGCTCCTAGCGCCCCGGCTGACAGGCTGACGGGTGGGGGCTCTGCCGGGCCGGGATGGGGCGAGTACGGATGGTTTGAGCCTACCACTTCAGCCAAGCCACTTAGTCAAATTCAGCCTATAGCGAAATTGTTTGGCAAACCGCTTTGGTGCAACTTAAGCTGAACTAGTTCATTGCCTAGCCAACGTCAGCAAAGACTGACCCCATGCCCAAGGAGCTAATCCAACGTGACACCAAAAGTGCGGTTAACCAGGACAATTGCCGGTGCTGCTGCTGCCGCACTGGCCGTTACCTTATTGATCGTACCGACCAATCAGCCACCCGCGAGCGCCGGTTTTGATCGCTTCAACCAATCAGCACAGCCACATATCAGTCTGTCCGGCCAGGTTGTTGAAGTTGCAGATAACACACCTAACGGTGAGCGTTTCTACCTAGTTGTGGACAATGGCCCAACCGTGGCAGTGGCTGCGGCTGATCAAAATCTGACCTCAGGCGAGCAGATCACGGCTGAGCTTGTCCTGTCCAATCAGTTGCTGGCGAGCCTGGATCAAACCGGAAAAACCAAACTGATTGCGACCTGGAACGGTCAACAGCAGGTGGACACCATCACTGTCACTCGTAAAACCAAACACTAATTCAAACTCGCTCCGGGGTGCTACCTTTCACGCCCCGGAGCGTCAAACACTTTTGGCGATATAGGGGGGTTGCCCCGCCAGGTATGCTCAGGGGGGGCATATTTGGCGGGGCACCTTTACGCGGTCACCTCAGCTAATGCCTGAGCAATCACTGCAAGACCTTCCCTGAGTAAACGTTCATCAATCACCAATGGCGGCAGCAACCGCAGCACATTGCGGTGGCTGCCGCAGTTCAGCACAATCACGCCGGCCTGACGGATTGCCGTAGCCCAACGTGTGGTTGTTTGGGGGTCCGGCAGTTTAGAGCCAGCATGCACCACTTCCACACCAATCATGGCGCCGCGTCCACGCACCTGACCCAAACAGCGGTTTGTTTGCGCCAAATCCTCCAAAAACTGGCAAACAATTTGCTGAATCACAGCTGCTCGCTCAGCCAGCTGATTGCGTTCAATCAGGTCAAAGGTGGCTAAACAAGCTGCTGCTGCCGCTGGGTTACCGCCGTAGGTAGTGCCTAAAGCGCCCACCGCAGCGCAATCCATCAGCTCGCTGCGTCCCACCACCGCAGCCAGCGGCAAACCGCCCGCCAAAGCCTTGGCCGTAACCAGCAGATCTGGCACAACACCCTCATGCTCAATTGCCCACAAATGCCCGCTGCGGGCCATACCGCATTGCACTTCATCAGCAATTAACGCCACCTGGTTGGCCTTGCACCAAGCGGCTAAAGTTGGCACAAACCCAGGCGCCGGCACAATCACTCCGCCTTCACCCTGGATTGGTTCAAGCAGGACAGCCGCCAGGTTACCCACGCCAACTTGATCTTCAATCAGATTGATCAGTTGCGCAGCTGCTTGTGGACCAGCCAGCTGATCGCGGTAGGGGTATGAACCAGGCAGGCGGTAAATCTCCGGTGTGAACGGTCCAAAACCTTCCCGGTAAGGCCGTGCCCTACCAGTCATTGCCAAAGTCAGATTGGTGCGGCCATGGAATCCGTTTTGCAACACCACAATGCCTGGTCGGCCAGTTGCCTGCCGCACAATCTTGATCGCATTTTCCACTGCTTCACTGCCGGAACTCATCAATAAGGCGCGATACTCCTGATCAGGCTGTTGTTCGGCATCGGCGGCGGGGCGCGGGTAAAGCGCTGCCAAACGTTCGGCAACCGCAATGTAGAGTTCATATGGTGTGGTCATGAAGCAGGTGTGGGTGAAAGCCGCTAACTGTTGCTGCGCTGCTTCAACCACGGCTGGGGCCGCATTACCAACGGAGGTGGTGCCAATGCCGGAACCAAGATCAATCAACGAGTTGCCATCGACATCGACCACCACAGCGCCGCTAGCAGCAGCCGCATAAACTGGCATGGTTGGCGCAATTGAATGCACCACGGCAGCAGCTTGACGTTTCGCCAAAGCCAGTGAACGGGGGCCAGGTATTGGCGTGACCAAACGGCGGATTTGCGGCAAAACTTGGTCACAATCGTCTGGCATCTGGCTGATTGCTGTGTCGGTCATATACTTTCCTGGCTGCTCATGGACAATGGTTTAGCAAATCGTATGGCACCAACCGGACAAGGACCAACATGATTGAGTTGCTAGACCTAACCAAACGGTACGGTCCCAAAACTGCCGTTGATCATCTGACAGTCAATATTCAGCCAGGTCGGGTTACTGGCTTCCTCGGACCAAACGGTGCTGGTAAATCCACCACCATGCGTTTGATTGTCGGTTTAGACCGGCCAACTGGTGGTCAAGCAACCATCAACGGCCAGGCTTTTACCGCCAGCAAATCACCATTGACGCAGGTCGGTACGCTGCTTGACGCTAAAGCCTGCCACCCCAGCCGCAGCGGGCGTTCACATTTGATGGGGTTAGCGCTCACTCATGGCTTGTCGCGCCGCCGCGTTGACAACCTGATTGAGTTTGTTGGGCTTGGCGATGTCGCTCACCGGCGGGTGGGCGGGTATTCGCTGGGCATGTGTCAGCGTTTAGGTATTGCGGCGGCTTTGCTGGGTGATCCGGCGGTTTTGTTGCTGGACGAGCCGGTCAACGGTCTTGACCCGGAGGGTGTGCGCTGGGTGCGTGATTTAGTGCGCAGCCAAGCCGCCGAAGGGCGCACTGTGTTCCTGTCTTCACACCTGATGAGCGAAATGGCGCAAACTGCCGACCATCTGGTGATCATTGGTCGAGGAAAGCTGATTGCTGACAGTCCAATCGCCGAAGTATTGGCTGCAGCATCGGGTGCCGCCACGCGGGTGCGCACACCACAAGCAGAGCAACTGATTGCCGGTTTGGCTGGGCCAGGCATCACCATCACTGCCCAGAGCGATGGCGCTTTACTGGTCAGCGGGTTAGCGGCAGCCGACGTTGGTGAGCGGGCAGCCCAATCCGGCTGGGTGTTACATGAGTTATCTCCTGTAGTTAGCTCACTTGAGGAGGCATACATGGAATTGACCGATAGCGCGGTGGAATATCGCACCGGAAGTGCGAATAACCAGAAAGGTGCAGCCAATGAGTGAACTAGCTGAACGCCAAGCTGTAGTGCATTTAGCGACGCGACGGATCGCCGCAGCTGAATGGTTCAAACTGACCCACACTCGCTCCACCTGGGTACTGCTTGGTTTGATGACGTTTTGTGCGGCTGGCCTGCCAGTTTTGCTCGCTTTGCTGCAATCACCGGATAATTATGTGGATTTTGACAACATTTTGACACCCGGTGAACAGATTCTCAACACTGCAAGCGGCGTTGCTCTGAACATCAGCACAATTTTTGCAGTGCTGCTCGGTGCGCTCGTGGTGACCAGCGAGTTCAGTACCGGTGCTATCCGCTCCACCTGGGCAGCTGCGCCGCGCCGACTCAGTGTACTTATCGGCAAGTGGCTTTGCGTATCAGCAATCAGCGCATTAACAATCTTGGTGGTGCTGGCGATTGCTTTAGGAGCTTGGCTGTGGGCTATACGCGGACTGCACTACCAGTTGCCATTTGGTGGCCTGTTGCAGGTGCTGCTTGGCGCAGTTTTCTACCAAATTGGACTGACCACCTTTGCCCTGTTGGCCGGGGCGATAATTCGTTCAACAGCGGGAACTATTGCTGCTGTATTTGGGTTGATTTGGCTAGTGCCAATCCTCATCTCGCAAATTCCGGTGGTCTGGATCAACGATTGTCTGCCCTGGCTGCCAGCTCAAGCTTTGGTCAGGGTGGCAACGATTGACCATTCGGGTGATTATGCCGGTGGTGCATGGGGTGGCTTGCTGGCAACAATCATTTACGTGGTGCTGTTGGGTTGGCCAGCTTTCTGGTTGACGCGGCGGCGCGACGCTTGACCTTTGGTCAACCAGCCGCAGGTTGGGTGCAAACTGACGCTTACCGCTAGTCTGGCTATATGAACGACCCC
>JAIRPS010000225.1 GCA_031256885.1 Bifidobacteriaceae bacterium
CCAGTGAAGGGCTGGTGACTGATGGTGGCAACACCTTCAGTGTTGTCATTGTCGAGCGGGCGACCTGAATCATCGGTCAAAGTCCAGCTGCCGTTTCTAACGTTAAAACCGTAAAACGGAATGTCATCGGCATCATAACCGGTAACTGACAGCTGATCCAATGCCAAACGCTGACCACTGTTCAACTCAACAGTGCCTAATGTTGGGCTGGCAGTGCGGGCTAGTGGATACAGCGGAATTATTTTAGCAACTGATCGCGTGCTGCTGCGTATTTGGTGAACTAACTGAGCTGGGACACGAATCATTGGACGGCCCGTCACCAAGCCAGCAAGATCTTTACCCAAGTTACCTGACCAGGCAGTTTGTGCACTAATCAAAGGAGCGTGCTGTAGTTTGTCAAGAATTTGCTTGGCTGGATCATCTAAACTCGCTGATTGCGAAGTCCACATTATTTCTGAATCATCAGACTTATTGCGACGCATTTCTAAATCGCTGTGTGCATCATCGGTTGCCGAACCAAAATGAGCAAGAGTGTGGTTGAGGTCAGTAGCCGTATTCCACTCCACCACTGTTACCTGGTAGCCGATAGCCAAGGGGATGTCGTGATCCAATTTGGCGGTTTCCAGGCGGCCAATTTCCGCAATTTCTAAAGCGGTATGCGCTGGCAAAGTAACCGTGGCAGGACTATCGGTTTGATTGCTGACAGTGATTGAACGGCTGGTAGCTGCTGCTTCGCCAAATAGTGCATTTGCGCCAAGCGTTAGATTGAACTGTTGATTCGTTTCACTAAGCAAAGGGATTTGATGAGTTGCTGGCGTGTCTGAACCGATTGCTGTTGCAAACTTGTGCAGGTTTGAGTCAGCTATCTGCTCTGATAAAGTCAATTGGCTGTTGCTTGGCAAAGTTTGTTGAACTGTCAAACTGACACCTGACTGATTTGTCACACCCTGACTGTAACGAGGTGGAAAGTCAGTGGTTTGCATGCTCAAACCACTGCTATTAGTGTCATTGGCGGCATCGGCCCAAGTAGTATGGTTTGGCGCAATGCCGGAACCAAGTATTTGACCGTTGTTCACAAAAGCTAATGTTGGATCATGCAAAGCCACCACCAAACCGTAGGCGGTGTCAGTTGTTTTTTCGCCGCAGGCACCACCCTGCACAGTCAGACGGTAGGTTGTGTAAATCACCGGACTTTTATCTGTCTGGATGGCTAAATCAGGGTTAGCTGGTAAGGCCGGGTTGGCTTGACGAATTTGAAAATCAAGATCAGCTAACGATGCGGCTGTGGCTGTCGGCTGCTCCACCAACCCAACAATCGCAGGCTGCCCCGGCCAGTTTGTTGGTTGCAAACCGGCCGAGGCTGCCGCAGCAGGCAGGGGGCCCGTGTCATGGTTGGGGAGAGCAGAAGTAGTTGGGTCAGATGAAATAGTTGGTGAGGCAGCAGGGTCAGTTCGGTCATCCGGCTGAGTGGTTGACTGAGGCCAGCACGGTGCCAGGGCATCCAAAACAGCTTCGGTTTGACCTACCTGGCCGCCGTAGGCTGCCGGATTATTCAAAGCAATGGTGCGTAACGCCAGGTCAGCCCAGCCGTTTGCCAAAGTGACAGCACCGAGACGACTAGCACGCAGCGGTTCTTGACTAGCCGCCAGCGCTTTGAGCAAACTAGCTGGATCAGCCAACCGGCGCTGATTGTTACCAAAAATATCGGCATAAGCAGTTGAACCGATGTGGCTGATTGCCTCAGTAGCAAAAGGTGTGTAAGCGCCATCATTGGAGGTGGCAGCATTAGCAGGGACAATGCCGCCGCCCGCAAGCCCGGTGACTGCGGCAACCAGCAGGTAAACAACAGCATTGCTGGAAGTATGTATCCGTGTCATGTCAGTGCCCCATCCTGTCGGATTATCGATGGCATGGGGCGGCTGACCAACCAGGCTACGCCAGCACTGCCAAGCATTGCCCCCACCCAACCAAACCAGACCGCATCGCGGACAGACGATCCGCCCGGATACTTCAGCACTGAATGTCTCGCCTGGCGATGACGGTGGGTGCCTCTAGGCTAAAGAGATGACTGAAGGACTGCTGCAACAGGCAGAGTGGGTGCGGGTTGAGACCATGCTTGGTCTCGACTCGTCTGCCCAGACGGCGCGCGGACAGTACTTCACTCCAGAACTGGCGGCAGAGTTAGTTGCCTGTCTGCCTCGGCTGACAAAGAATGATCGCATCCGCGTCCTGGACCCAGGTGCAGGCTCAGGTATGTTAACTGCCGCGATTGTGGAAAGAATCTGCCGTGAGCAGTCTGCTACAGCAGTGGAGGTGACAGCGGTTGAAGTTGATCCGCAACTGATTCCCGCGTTGCAGAAAACTGCGGCGGCATGCGAAGTGTATGCAGCGCAGGCTGGGGTACAAGTTGTGGTTAATGTGGTTCAGGCTGACCTGATTGCTCGGCAGACTGGGTTGGATGCCCAATTGGATAACGCTTTTGATCTTGTGGTTATGAACCCGCCGTACAAGAAACTGTCTGCTTTGTCCTGGCAGCGCCGAGCGTTGGCGGCACGAGGTTGGGATACTGGGAACCTGTATGCAGCGTTCGTCGCACTGGGCGTTGAAAGTCTCAAACCAGGTGGTCAGCTTGTGGCAATCACGCCACGCTCCTTCGCTAATGGCCCCTATTTTGAGCGTTTCCGCAAGCGACTACTTGACCAGGCTGTGATTGATCGAGTCCACACTTTTGAGTCTCGGTCCACAGTGTTCGCCGACACAGGGGTGCTACAAGAAAACATTGTGTTTTGCGTGACTAGAGGAGGGCTGCCGACAACTGTGACAATCACATCCTCACGTGACCACACAGACGGGGTGAACACTCGCCAAATTGCTTACAATGACTTGGTGTTACCCGATGATTCTCATCGGTTTATCAGGATTGCTACTGATGGCAATGATGATGAGGCGACACGCCTGATGCTGACGCTGCCGTGCTCGTTAGATTCGTTAGCACTACGGGTATCTACTGGGAAAGTGGTGGATTTTAGAGCACGCGATAACCTTCAAAACGCGCCTACGCCCGACAGTGTGCCTTTGGTTTACCCGGGTAACTTGTGTGCCGGCCGAGTGCAATGGCCGCGAGCTATTGGTAAAGCGCAGGGTTTCAGACTCCTGCACGCGGCTGATGCAAAGGCGCTTTGGCCAAGCGGCTACTACGTTGTGGTGAAACGGTTTTCTGCAAAAGAAGAGCGCCGGCGTATTGTTGCAGCCGTGTGGGACCCCACCCAGCATGGTGACCAGCCAGTTGCCTTCGAGAATCATTTGAATGTGTTTCATGCTTCAGGTCAAGGTTTTGATCGGGAATTGGCCTGGGGCCTGTGCGCTTGGCTGAACAGTTCTGTGGTGGATCGCTACTTCCGTACCTTTTCTGGCCACACCCAGGTGAATGCGACAGATTTGCGATCTCTGAACTATCTCGATGGCGACAAGTTACGCGATCTAGGCAGCCAACTCGATGACCTGCCCGTTCAGAGGGAACTAGACCACCTGGTTGGGCTAGTGACGTCAGAAATGGTGGATGCATGAGGCAAGTGGCAGTTGACCGTGTTGAAGACATGCGCATCATTTTGGAGTCCCTCGGTTTTGATGTCGAACGATCTAACGAACGTTCTGCTCTGGTGCTGCTGTCTTTGCTGCACCTCAAGCCGAATGATCACTGGTCTGATGCACAAGCTCCACTTCTTGGAACACGCGCCATCATGGATTGGATCAGGGACGAATATGGTGTTGTCTACGCACCTAACACCCGCGAGACTATCCGTCGTTTCACCCTTCACCAGTTTGTCAACGCCGGTTTGGTTGTTGAGAACCCCGATGATCCAGCTAGGCCTGTTAATTCACCGAAATGGTGTTATCAGGTTAGACCGGAAGCTTTGCTTGTTATCCAGGCGTACAACTCTGACAGCTACTCCAAGTTCTTATCCGACTATCTTCGCGCCGTACCAGGCTTGGTGGCTCAGTACGCCACTGAACGGAAAATGGCACGCATTCCCGTGTTGCTACCAGACGGCAATCAGGTCACACTCAGTCCCGGTGGGCAGAACTCGCTTATCAAAAGCATTGTGAATGATTTTTGTTCGTACTACACCCCTGGGGGGCATGTCTTGTACATAGGCGATGCCGATGAAAAATGGGCTGTTTTCTATGAAGAGGAACTGGCAGTTCTCGGTGTAGTGGTGGATAAACATGGCAAAATGCCAGACCTTGTGGTCCATCTACCAGACAAGAACTGGCTTGTCTTGCTTGAGGCTGCCGCTAGCCATGGTCCTGTTGATGGTCAGCGATACTCTGAACTATCTACCATGTTCAGCGGTTCAACTGCCGGATTAGTGTATGTGTCATGTTTTCCTTCACGAGCAATCATGCGTAAGTACCTCACATTGATTGCATGGGAAACTGAGGTTTGGTGTGCCGATGACCCGACACACCTGATTCACTTCAATGGCGAACGTTTCTTAGGCCCCTACAAGCAGGTCTGACCACCATCAGGCCACACCACCAATTCGCCGATGTATCAGGTATATTTCCGCACTAGAACACACATACTTAGCTTGCGAACTGGCAACATGCCCCACCGCCAACTAGGAGCGTTGCTGGGCAAATCGGTACTGAGGCGCTAACGTGGCAGCATGGATCTGTTTGATGGTTCAGCTTTGGCAGAACCGGTCGGTGGGAGTGTGACGCCAAGCAGTACCATGCCGCTGGCGGTTCGGTTACGCCCAGCCAATCTTGACGAACTGGTGGGGCAACGTCATCTGTTAGCAGCGGGCTCGCCTTTGCGTCGCCTGGTTACGCCAACCGCAACGCCAGGGCTGCCAACAGCGGCATCGGTCATTTTGTATGGCCCGGCAGGTAGCGGCAAAACCACTTTGGCCTACCTGGTGGCGCGTAGTTCCGGTTTTCGATTTGAAGAAATATCGGCAGTCAGTGCTGGTGTCAAAGATGTGCGCGAAGTAGTTGGACGCTCCCGACGCATCTTGGCAAGCAGCGGACGTGAAACAGTGATGTTCATTGATGAGGTGCACCGTTTCTCAAAGGCGCAGCAAGATGCGCTGCTGCCAGCAGTGGAGAACCGTTGGGTGACTTTGATTGCCGCCACCACTGAGAATCCCAGTTTTTCAATCATCACCCCGTTACTGTCGCGTTCGCTGCTGCTGACTTTAGAGCCGTTGTCCGAATCAGACCTGGCTGAGGTGGTGGACAGAGCCTTGCGTGACCCGCGCGGTTTAGACGGCACAGTCCAACTGGAGCCCAGTGCGCGCGATCAGCTCATTCGTTTGGCGGGCGGCGATGCGCGACGAGTGTTAACCATCTTGGAAGCTGCCGCTTCAGCAACTCAGGCCGATGTCGGAAGCAGGGTTCCGGCATCGGGCTTACCAACAATTGACTTAGCGGCGGTTGAAACTGCCGTGAATGTGGCGGCTGTGCAATACGATCGCACCGGTGACCAGCACTATGACGTGATTTCTGCTTTTATCAAATCGGTGCGCGGTTCAGATGTGGATGCGGCATTACATTACTTGGCGCGCATGCTTGAAGCCGGCGAAGATGCGCGTTTTATTGCGCGCAGGCTGATTGTGTTGGCTGCTGAAGACATTGGCCTAGCTGACCCGCAAGCCTTGGCGATGGCCGTGGCGGCTGCACAAGCGGTTCAGTTAATCGGTCTGCCGGAAGGTCGGATACCTTTGGCGGAAGTAACCTGCTATTTGGCTACAGCCCCCAAGTCCAACGCTGCATACCAAGCTATTGACAGCGCCATCGGCGATATTAGAGCAGGTCAAATAGGGCAAGTGCCACCGCACTTGCGTGACGCTCACTATGCTGGGGCAAAACGTTTAGGGCACGGCCAAAGCTACCGATACGCCCATGATGAACCGCATGCCATCGCACAACAACAATATGCTCCTGATGTGTTGGTTGGTCGTCAGTATTATCAACCAACCAATCGGGGTAAAGAACAGGACATTGCTCGCCGCCTTGAGCGCATCCGCACCATTCTGGCAGGCGCCCAAGCCACAGTTCCGCCGCCGCCGCACAGCGAGCCGGCCAGTTAGCTCCAAACGACCCGAACCCTTGCTTGACCAGCGATGGCGCGCGATGCCAAGGTATTGCGGTGGGTTTGGGATGGTTGGTGTAGGGCGCGCGATGCCAAGGTTTTTGCGGTGGGTTTGGGATGGTTGGTGTAGGGCGCGCGATGCCAAGGTTT
>JAIRPS010000001.1 GCA_031256885.1 Bifidobacteriaceae bacterium
CTGCTTACTCGAATGCGCCCCAGATAATCCACCTTTAGTTGAGACATTTCAGGTCGCAATGCGCCAAGTCAGGTCAGCCAGTTTTGTTATAGCACTGACCGGGCAAGCGATAACCCATCAGCAAACCCGCCGTTTAGCCTGCTGGCTGCCGCCGGGTGTGGCTGCGCTAATGCTGCGTTGCGGGAACCATTTGAACTGGTCAGTTGCGAAGTCCGGGGCTGTGGCAGTGGGGCAACTTGGGCAGTTAGAGGATTTGCCTTTGTTTTGGCAGACGGTGACGCAATGACACAGCACCGGCAAAGATATTTAGCCCTACTGGCAATTGGTGTATTGGTGGCGCTGGCTCTGGCGCCCTTACAACCGGTATTTGGCGGTGCGGTCTGGGTACTGCCACTAGTCATCGGCTTGCTGAGCGCTGGGGGGGTAGTTAGCCTTGCCGCTTGGCGTGGTTGGGGATTATTCGCAAGTTGCGCCATCGCTTTGGTGTTTTACCTGGTAGTGGGCGGTTGGTTTGGGCTCAGTGACAACCTAGCAGCTGGTTTGTTACCAACTGCCACTTCGATCAGTTGGCTGCTGGAATCGAGCGTAACGGTGTGGTCAAATCTAGCCACAGTACCTTTGCCAGTTGGGCCAGATGGCGGTTTCAGATTAGCGATCTTCATGGCAGCTGGGGTTGCTATGTTTGCCGGTGGTTGGCTGGTGCTGCGTTGCCAAGGCCGACAACGTGCCTGGGCTTTACTGGGACCATTAGCGGCTTGGGCAATCAGCATCACGGAATGCAGTGTGATCGCTCTACGCCCCCAAGTTGTTGGCTTAGTCTGGGCTTTAGCTGCGCTGATGTTCCTGACTTGGTGCCTGGGAGCTTTACAAAGGCGGCGCCTGGTTGCTTTGATCCTGGTGATGGTGGCATTAGCTGGTGGCGGTATGGCGGCTGGGACAAGCGGACCGCCACGTCATGCTTTACGCGAACAACTTGACCCGCCCATCACCTTGCAACAGTCAACCAGCCCATTGGCCAGCTACCGTCGTTATGTCAAAACTTGGCGGGACACTGCGTTGTTGCAAGTCAACAACTGGTTGCCCGGCTGGCCTATTCGCTTAGTCGCAATGGATAGTTACGATGGCGAAGTTTGGAACGTGGCCGATGACGCTGCTTCATCGCACTATCAGCGCATTGGCAAGCAGGTACCAAGCAGCCATCTTGGGCCAGTTCAAGAAATCCAATTTCAGCTGCGTGAACATCAATCAATCTGGCTTTACATGGTTGGTGAAGTGGTGGGGGTTGATCTTTCCGGCCCTCAAGCACAACGCTGGCATGAGCTTTTCCGATTCAACCCGCAAACCAATACGGGAGCCATACCAGATGGTGTGCCCAGCGGATTGAACTACACGGTGCGCAGCCGACTGCTTGATCTACCAACGGATGAACAGATCAGCAAGGCAAGTGTTGAAGCAATTAGTCAATCTGAACTGCCAGAACTGCCATCAGTGATTCAGATAGCGGCTGCTCAGTATGCAATGGCCGCCACCACAGATGGTGCAGTGGCATTGGCTTTAGAAGCAGGACTGCGACAAGATGGCTACTTCTCTCACGGCCAAACCACTGACCAAGCTTATGGTTTTCCATCTTTAGCGGGTCATGGCTTAGACCGAATCAGCCGGTTGCTTGGTGACATGCCAATGGTTGGCGATGCTGAACAATATGCTTCGGCAATGGCCCTGATGGCGCGCTGCTTAGGGCTACCAGCCCGAGTTGTGATGGGGTTTGCGCCCGAGGGAAGATCCCCAACAATCGCAGACCGCCCAGCCACCCAAAATCTGGTCTTCAGCGGCCAAGACATGCAAGCATGGGTAGAAATCCCCTTCCAAGGCCTTGGCTGGGTGCCATTTTTCCCAACCCCTGAGCCAGCCAAAGTGCCGCAACGTGAACAAGAACGATCCGAACCAGAACCACAACCACAAGTGCTGCAGCCGCATCCTCAGCAAACCCGCCCAGCACAACTGCCTGATGAAGACCGCGAAGCAGTTGAGACAAGACAAGGCCAAGAACAATTAGCCGAAGAGCAGACAAATGACCCGAGCCAGCCAATCTGGCTCAGCGTTTTAGCCGTTGGGGGAGCATTGCTGTGGCTGTTGATCGCTGCGAGCTATTTATGCAAAGTCTTTCGACGCCGCTGGCGGCGACGACGCGGCAGTGATCTCAGCAAAATCGAGGCTGCCTGGCGTGAAGTCACCGATCAAATCCGTGACCTCGGTCCCAGTAGGCTGCATCAGCTGACTCCAGGTTTGTTGCGCGGAGCAACACGCCGCGAAACAGCGCTGCTGCTAGCAATTGGTAGCCAACCAGAAACAGAGCTGCCTGACTGGACTGCCGCTTGGCTGAACGGCCAAATTGACTCACCCAACGGCATCGGCACTGGATTGGACGCAGCCAATTTGGCTGAGAATAACCCGATTGTCAAACTGGCTTTAGAAGTTGACCGCATAGTCTTTGGCGCTGGCCAACCAACTGACCAAGATACCGCTATGACCTGGCAATTGTCTGACCAGGCTCGCCGCCAGCTGGGTCGCAATGTGACATTAGTGCGGCGAATTTGGGCGGCAATTTCGCCGCAGTCACTGGTTGGGCACTGAGTATTTTCCGTGCCAGATCAGTCACATTGACCGCCTGCTCATGCTAACTTGCTTTTGGCATCCGTTTACACAGGCGGTAACAAGGCAAGAACACCAAGCGCGCGCAGTTGGGTGGTAACTCGACCAGCGCGCAGGTCTCGCACGGCTGGCACTTGGCTGGCCGGCGCTGCTTTGGTGACGCAAACTAGAGGAGGAATCGAGCACTCATGAGTGACCACCTGGCCACCAATGATCAGGTCATTGCTGCCCTGGTCAGTGAAGTCGGCAGGCTGACTGCGCAGCTGCGGTCTGTTCCCAAGATTCACCAGACGGCTGGGGCGGCTGTTGGCGCGGAGATTCTAGTTGATGCATTAGAAGGCTTTGAGAATCACTGGCAGCATGGCCGTAACAAACTGGTTGAACGTGGTGAACGGATTGCCCGGCTGCGCCTGCGCTATACCGTGTCGGCAGGTGTATAATGAGCCGTCCAACCGACTGGCAAGATGCCGATCAGCCTGCTGACCCAACACCCGGAGAACCATCTGGTGTTCTGGCGTTAGCGAGAAGCTATCAAGAAGTTGCCCAAGCTGCTCAGGCAGCCGGTCAACTAGCCTTACGTGTCCGTTCCCGCTTAGCTGACGAAACCGCTAAAGATGACCCATTACTAGCGGAAACCTGGTTGGCTCAACTGGAAGGCTTCCCGCAAGACATTGAGCGTGCTGCCGAATCGTTTCTTCTGGCCGAGCAGGCCTTGACCACTTGGGCTGCTCGTTTAGCGGTTCATCAACAGCAAGCCGATGAGAATCTGCGACGCGCTCGCCAAGCTGCTGAGCAGCTACGACAAACATCAAGCGCGGCGGCTGATGAAAACACGCAAGTTGAGACACGCAGTCGTTTGGCTGCCGCTCGCCGTTTGGTGCAAGAAGCTAAAGAGGCTTATGAAGCTGATGCTCGCCTCGCCGTTGTGCAAGTTGAGCAAGCCACACGCGCCGCCATACCGGCTTACGACTGGTGGCAAGAAGTGATGCATGGTGAGGTTTGGCAGGCGGTCAACCGCATTGCCCAAGCCGCAACGGCTGTTCTGGCAGTTTTAGCAATACCACCAGCCACTGGGGCATCGTTGATTGAATCGGCTTTGGCCAGCGTCATGGCAGCACATGATCTAAGCCAATCCGATTCGCAACTATCCACGCCCGAGCTGTTTGGCTTGCTTGCCCGGGCTGTTACACCAAATGCTGGCACGCCTGAGTTGGCGCAGCGTTTAGTTACCCAACCTGACCAGGCTGTGGCGATTCGCCGCCCGCTTGATCCGCCTGAGTAGCTCTTGCAAGGGCAACGCCACGGAACAAACCTGCTTGGTCTTTGCAGAAATCGGCTGTCGGCTGGCAAAAAAGCCAGGAACTGCAAATTTTTGATAGCGCGAACGCGCTAAGTACTCTAAACTGATACGCGGTCACAACAGCGGGAGGCGACGACCTCGGCCAGGGACTCTGAGTGTGTGTCGCAACGATTCCCGCCAACAAGTGATCCTGGTGGTTTCGCAGCAGGGGGCTCGTGAAACTACCACCGGCGGCGGGGGCCGGACACCTGCGTGCAGGAACCGGTTCCCCGCCGCGCAAGCCACAACTCAACAGTCGAAGACTTTCCTTTTTACCGGTAGAGTGACCGGTTGTGTCACAGCCCGTCACTGATCTACTTTTCGACTTTGGCCAAGTGCTAGTTGCTTGGGATCCCTTCCGTGCCTTTGAAGGGCGCTTCGACGTGACGCAGGTCACCAGCTTTCTGAGACGCACCAGATTTTTTGAGGACTTCAACCAGCAACTTGATGCGGGTCTGCCCTTTGCTGAGGCACGCTGTCAATTTGCTGCAAGGTGGCCGGAAGATTTAGCTTACTTTGACGCCTACCTGGTCGGCTTTGAGCGCACTGTGATTGGGCCTGTACCAGGTATGGCTGAAGTGATCAGCGGGCTAAGCCGCACCAACCTCAAAATGTGGGGATTGACCAATTGGCCAGCTGAAACAGTTCACGTGCCGGTTGAGCGTGTGTCATTGATCAAGCAGCTAGATGGCTACGTGGTGTCGGGGCAGGTAGGTCTGATCAAACCTGGGCGCGAGATTTTTGAGTTGACAGCCCGTCGATTCAAACTAACCCCCGCAAGCACTTTGTTCATTGATGACATGGCAAACAACCTGGTCGGAGCAGCCGATTGCGGTTTCCAAACCCACCAGTTCGTTGATGCCCGCACGCTGCGTGATGACTTAGCGCAACGCGGCTTACTCAATATTTAAGGAGACACAGTTGGAAATTCATCCCGTTGTTTGGATAGTGTCAGCCGCAGTAGTGGTTGGCGTCATAGTTGTCGATTTTCTGTTACACGTGCGCCGCCCACATGTACCCTCGTTGCGTGAATCAGCTACCTGGATAAGTGTGTATGTTGGCTTATCGGTCCTGTTTGGCCTGGGATTGGGTCTGCTCGCAGGCTGGTCGCTCGGCGGCGAGTTTTTTGCAGGCTACCTCACCGAAGAATCCTTGTCGCTCGACAACCTCTTCGTGTTTTTGCTGGTAATCTCATCTTTCCGAGTGCCCAAAGAAGCTGAACAGAAAGTACTACTAGTAGGCATTGCCTTAGCGTTGGTGATGCGAGTAGCCTTCATACTGCTCGGTGCCACAGTGATTGAACACTTCGCGGCAGTGTTCTACATTTTTGGTGCGTTCTTACTGTACACAGCGGTAAAACTACTGCTTGAAGGCCGTGCCAAAGTTGCCAACGGCGCTGCACATCAAACCACAAAGTACAACGAACCCCGTCTAGTCAAACTGCTACGCCGAGTTTTGCCGGTAGCCGATGATTTTGCGGTTGACCGGGTGTTTGTTC
>JAIRPS010000157.1 GCA_031256885.1 Bifidobacteriaceae bacterium
CCTGTGGCACCTGACATCACTGAGTCAGACTACTTCAGCTTGAGATATTGGTGGTGAATCCACTAGGCTAAACGGTTGGTTTCCCGTGTCGCGTTTGCGCCGGGGATGCGATGTCCAACTGACGAGCAAGGATTCATGTATGGGTTCGGTGATCAAGAAACGCCGTAAGCGGATGGCCAAGAAAAAGCACCGCAAACTGCTGCGCAAGACCCGCCATCAGCGCCGCAACAAGAAGTAAACAGACCCGTTGCCGGAGATGTTTGGCCCAGTGGTTGCGCTGTTTCGCAGCGCCGTTGGGCCATGTTTGGCTACCACCCAAATGGCTGGCAAGTACGCTAGTTGTCCGCCAGCTTCAAACAGATGATTGTGCCGGTAGGGTCAGCCACCTTGGCCGCCCTTGGACTACCTGGATAGGTCAGCTAATAAATCACAAGCCGCTTTGTAAGAATCGGGGAGCGCTTCAATCCACAAACGGACTGGGTGTCGGGCAGCCATTTGCCGTTGTAAACCAGCTAAATGCCGTTCCAATTCGGCGCGCAGACGGGCAATTTGTCCGCCCAGTTGGGGGCTCCGGTTTACCAGCACAATCGCCGCACCAGTGCATGCGCCAAGCGAAATTGGTGGTTCTCCCGCCACAAAGATGCGGCGTAAGGCTTCACCAAGGATTGCTCCGCGACGTAACCGTTGCCACGGATCAGGACAAGCCACTGCCGTTTCAGCAATCAGCAAACCATGCGTGGCGCTAACATTGGTACCGTCAGCAACGGCTTGCGCATACACTTCACGTAGGCGGACCACCAGATAGGGCATGGTTGCTAAATCAGTAACTGGGTCCATGATCGGTGCTGGGCTTGCTGCTGCCGCCGCCGCATCTGCCCAACCTTGGGCAATCGCGCTGGCAGCAACCCATGGGTCAACGTCAAGCTCTGCCGCCTCAACAAGACAACGCAAGTCGGCTAATGTTTCAGTTAGCCCCACTCCGGCATCGGCGCGCGCACGGCCTAACGCCTCCAAAGCCGGTTCGGGGTTCTGACCAGTGACCACAAACTCGGCCACCGCCTCCACCTCAGGGGCGTACCAGTCGTTTGGGCGCAGCCAAACCTGCGCGGCCGAACGGCGATGCCAGGCATCACGCACTAGTTCGGCAGGCGGGATGGCTGACCTTTGAAAGCTGGTCACTTCAGTGAGACGTGGAGCGGCCGTCACTATGACGCTACGCGACCGTCTCATTGTTGAGGAAAGTGTTATTTTTATTGACCATCGGACACCGTGACAGCAAAACAGGAAGGTTTATTTTGACCGAAACCATGCAGGATGAAGACCTATTGTTGACCTCTGCTGTAGCCAGCGACGCCGAGTTGATCAGTGCTGCCCGCAGTGGCGATGGTAAAGCCTTCTCTGAGCTGTACGAACGCCATGCCCCGGCGGCTTTAGCGGTCGCCCGCCACCATGCCCCACGCCAAGCCGATGCCGAAGATATTGTTGCCGAATCCTTTGCCCGAATTTTTCGTTTACTGCAAGAAGGTAAAGGTCCTGACTCGTTTTTCCGCGCATACCTATTTACTTCAGTTAGGCGAATAGCGACCGATCTTGGTCGTCAAGCCAGCCGCGTGCAACTGCTTGATACTGATAGCGAACTGGCCGAATCTTTAGCTGACTGGCGTTCTCCAGCTCCCGAAGATTTAGCTGATAAAGCGATGGTTCGTGGTGCCTTTGATGCACTGCCCGAACGCTGGCGTTCGGTGCTCTGGTACGCCGAAGTGGAAGGGCTAACGCCAGCTCAGATGGCACCAATGCTTGGTTTAAGCGCTAACGGTACCGCCGCTCTTTTGCACCGTGCCCGCGAGGGACTGCGGCAAGCTTTTCTGCAAGAACATCTGGCCACGCCGTTGGCTGCTGAATGCCGTTCCGTTGCTATACACCTGGGGGCATGGGCACGCGGCGCTTTATCAAGCCGCGAGCGCGGACGGATTGACGCTCACCTTGCGCAGTGTTCCTCATGCCGCAGTGCCGCCAATGGTCTCAATGATGTCAACCAATCATTGCGGGCGGTGATTGCGCCGCTGGTGTTGGGAGGCAGCGGCTTAGCTGGTTTGCTCAAAGCCTTGCAGGCAGCACCACCCAAGATTGCCAGCAATGCCACTGTGACTGCGGCTAGTAGCACCTCTGCAAGCAGCAGCGTTACTGTCGGCAAGGGCTTGAACAGCGGCAACACGCTTGTTCATGGCAGCAGTAAGTTCGCTCAGTTGGCCAGCAAAATAACTCCGCTGAAAGCTGTGGCTGGCGCTATGGTTGTTGGTTCTTTGACCTTTGGTGGTTTGTTGCTTGCCGGGCGTCCAGCCTCACATTTGGAGCAGCAAACAACACCGGTTATTGCCAGCTCACAAACCCCTGCTAACCCTCCTGCTGCACCGCCAGTTAACCTCACGCCTGTACCTGAAATTGGCCTGCCGTTGCTTTTCAGCGCAACTGGGCGTGTTGGTGCCGCTGAGATTGGTGGTCCTATCGCTGCCTGTTCGCAAAGCGCAGCCTGCGTTACCAGTTCATCAGCCACATTGGAATTGCCAACTGATGCCCATGTTAGTTTCGCGCTTTTGCAATGGTTTGCTAAAACTCCTGGAAATGGTTGGACGGAACCAATACTGGCCGGCCCAGACAACCAAGACCACCGCATGCGGGCCAGTTCTAATCCGATTAATCTGCTAGATGGCGGCCAATTGTGTTCAACTGACATCACCAGGTTGGTCTCTGAGCAGGGCGCTGGTCAATGGCGTTTCACCCAGCCGGCTACCGCCCAAGGTGGCGGCTGGGCAATTGTTTTAGCTTTTAGCGCAGAGTCAATTGGCCAAGACAGGCTGGTGCGCATTTACGGTGGCGGTGCGGTGATTGACCGTGGTGAAACCAGCGATCTTTCGCTAGACCTACCCCATGCCCAAGCTGAACGGCTCGGATTTGTGGTGTGGGGAGCACCGGCAGGGCGGCCAGCCGTCGGCTTGTGGATGACTTCAGACAAGTCCGCAATGGCTCAACCGTTGCTTGACAGCGGTTTCACCGGGCAAGCCACCGGCCATGATGGTCCTGCTGCTGGCGTTGACATATTCTCAGTGACCGGGCCGATTGTTTTCCCGCACGCCGACAAGAATCAAACAAAATCGGCTTTGAGTTTCCGGGCAGCTCCCTTGGGTAATGACGATGCCGCAAAATTCTCGGTCGGTGCCATTAGCGTGGTTGCGCTACCGGAAGAGCCATAGTTAAAAGCTAGGGTGCCGGGACCATTCGGGGGGCGAGAGGTACCGGCACCGCACACCAGTTTGCCAGGCTCAGCGCATAATGCAAGTCGCTTTTTAGTATTTTCACCGAAAGCCAGGCCAGGG
>JAIRPS010000129.1 GCA_031256885.1 Bifidobacteriaceae bacterium
CAGCCCGTTTGTTGCGTGCCCAGGCTGCGGCGGCGGGAGGCGATGCCTGATGGGCAAGTTGGTGATTACACAGATCAAATCGGGTATTGGTACTAAACCGAACCAGCGCGAAACTTTGCGCACTCTCGGGTTTAAGCGTTTAGGCCAAACTGTTACCAAAGAAGACCGCCCCGAAATTCGCGGCATGGTCGCTACTGTGCGCCATCTGGTGACTTGTGAGGAGGCTGACTAATCATGGCTGAGAAGAAAGAACCAACGGCTAAAAGTGAGGCCAAACCGGCCAAAGCTAAGCCCGCTAAGGCTGAGTCGGCTAAGACAAAGCCCGCTAAGGCTGAGGCTGCCGCGGTTGCACCGGCTAAGGTTGATGATGTGGTTGAACAGCCGCGCGTTTTGAAGGTTCATCATTTGCGTCCTGCACCTGGAGCAAAGAAGGACCGCACTCGTAAGGGCCGTGGCGAAGCTTCAAAAGGCAAGACTTCAGGCCGTGGCACTAAGGGCACCAAGGCGCGGCATAATGTGCCGGCACGCCTTGAAGGTGGCCAAATGCCTTTGCATATGCGCCTACCGAAGTTGCGTGGCTTCAAGAACCGCTTCCGTGTGGAGTATGAAGTTGTCAACGTTGGGCGGCTTGCTGAATTGTTCCCACAAGGCGGTAAGGTCACTCAGAAGGACCTTGTTGCAAAAGGTGCAGTACGTGCCAAGCGTCTGGTCAAGGTGCTTGGTGATGGTGATATTGCTGTGAAGCTTGATGTCACTGTCGACGCTTGGTCGGCTTCGGCTGAGCAGAAAATCACCGCCGCAGGCGGCAAAATTGGCGGCTAGGCAGCAAGGACATTAGTCTCATGCAGGTAAGCTCAGCTAGGCATCAGCGGACAGGCACCAGGAGGAAACGTGCTTAGGACATTTGCCAGGGCGTTTAGGACACCGGACCTACGGCGCAAACTGCTGTTCACCATCCTCATTATGGTGATGTATCGGTTGGGTACTTTCATACCCACGCCAGGCATTGATTACAACGCGCTGAAGCAGGCGAGCAGTTCTGCCATGCAGTCAAATGACTTGCTTGGGCTGATCAACCTGTTCTCAGGCGGTGGTCTGACTCAGTTATCGGTTTTCGCTTTGGGGATCATGCCGTACATCACGGCTTCGATCATTATTCAGCTTTTACGTGTGGTGATTCCCCGGTTTGACACCCTCTATAAGGAGGGCCAAACCGGTCAAGCCAAGCTAACGCAGTACACCCGTTACTTGACGATTGGCTTAGCTGTTTTGCAATCCACCACGGTGATTACCGGGGCACGGACAGGCTTTTTGTTCGGCAGTGGCGCGGCTGATGACAACCCGGTACTGCCGGACACTTCCTTCACCACATTGGGTCTGATGATCCTGTGCATGACAGCCGGTACTGGCGTGATCATGTGGATGGCTGAGTTGATCACTGAGCGCGGCGTCGGCAACGGTATGTCACTGTTGATCTTCACTTCGATTGTCGCTAACTTCCCTGCCTCAATGGGCAGTATTTGGGGTGGCCGTAATGGCCCCACCAATTTTGTGGTGGTGATTGTGGTGCTGATTATGGTGGTTGGTTTGATCGCCTTTGTTGAGCAGTCACAGCGGCGCATACCGGTCCAGTACGCCAAGCGGATGGTTGGGCGGCGCACCTATGGTGGCTCATCCACCTACATTCCGATCAAGATCAACATGTCTGGTGTGATTCCCGTGATTTTCGCATCATCCTTGCTGACCTTACCTTCTACTGCCGCCTTGTTCTCAACAACTTCCGGTTGGGCTGTTTGGGTGAACACCTATCTGCGCCAAGGCCACTGGCTTTACCTGCTGCTTTACGCTCTGTTGATCATTTTCTTCTGCTTCTTTTACACGTCTATCACTTTCAACCCTGATGAAGTGTCCGACAACATGAAGAAGTATGGCGGTTTCATTCCGGGTATTCGTGCTGGCAGGCCAACTGCCGAATATTTGCAGTATGTGATGACACGCATCAATACTCCAGGTTCGCTCTACTTAGCCATCATTGCTTTGATTCCTTCAGTGCTGTTCGTGGCGCTTGGCTTGAGCCAATCAATGCCTTTTGGTGGCACAACATTGCTGATCATTGTTGGTGTTGGTCTTGATACGGTCAAGCAGATTGAATCTCAGCTGCAACAACGTCACTATGAAGGGTTCCTCCGATGAACGCAGTTGTCTTGCTTGGGCCGCCCGGCTCCGGCAAAGGTACGCAAGCTGATGGTTTAGCTGCGGCCTTGGGTGTGCCAACTATTTCAACTGGTGCGATTTTCCGCGCCAACCTGTCGGAAGGTACCGCCTTGGGTGTCAAAGCCGGCGAGTTCATGAGCAAAGGTGAACTGGTTCCTGACGAGATCACTGACGCAATGGTGGCTGATCGGCTGGCCCAGGCAGATTGCCAAGACGGTTTTGTGCTTGACGGCTACCCCCGCAACCCCGCTCAGGTGACTGCGCTCGATCAAGTGTTGTCTGAGCAGGGACGGGCAATTGTTGCTGCTTTAGAAATCACCATTCCGGATGATCTGATTGTTGAGCGTCTGCTTGGTCGGGCTGCTAAGGAAGGCCGGGCTGACGACACTGAACCGGTGATTCGTAACCGGATTGCGGTGTACCACGAGCAAACCGCACCGGTTTCTAACTTGTACGCACAGCGCGGGTTGTTACGTTCAATCGATGGCGTGGGTACGGTTGCTGAAGTAGCCACACGTTTGCTGGCTGCTGCCGGTATTAGCTGATTGGCTGGTGAGCAGGCATGCCTGCACTGGAGTTGAAAACGCCGGAGCAGGTTGCGGCAATGCGCCGAGCTGGTCTGGTGGTGGCGGCGGCTTTATCGCAGGTACAGCAGGCAGCATTACCCGGTGTCACTGGGTTGCAGCTTGACCAAATCGCTGAGCAGGTAATCCGTGATCATGGTGCCAAACCGAATTTTCTTGGCTACAACGGTTACCCGGCCTCAATCTGCCTGTCACCTGATGATGTGATTGTCCACGGCATTCCGAACAGTCAACCGTTGCGTGAAGGGCAAATCATTTCGGTTGACTGCGGCGCGGTGCTTGACGGCTGGCATGGTGATGCGGCGATCACTTTTGGCATTGGTGAGATTGATCAGGCGGCTGAGCAGCTGATTGAAGTCACCCGCCAGGCTTTATGGGCAGGCATTCGGGCGATGTCGCCAGGCAATCATGTGCGTGACATTGGCCAGGCAGTTGAAACTTGCGTACGCCAATCGGCTGGTCATTTTGGCGTGATCGAAGATTACACCGGGCACGGCATTGGCCGGGCCATGCACATGTCGCCTGATGTGCCCAACTATGCCACGCGCACGCGCGGCCCAAAACTGCGGGTCGGTGCGGTTTTAGCAATCGAACCGATGGTGGTGGAGCAGTCGATTGAAAGTCTGCTGGAAGCTGACGGTTGGACTGTTCGCACCGCCGATTCTGGTCGCGCCGCCCATTGGGAGCACACTGTTGCCCTCACCGAGCAAGGTTTCAGCGTTCT
>JAIRPS010000133.1 GCA_031256885.1 Bifidobacteriaceae bacterium
CCGTTTAGCAGCCACTCGGCGAGTTGGCCACGCCGGCACGCTTGACCCGTTGGCAACTGGTCTGCTGGTGGTTGGGGTAGGTCGCGGCACCCGCCTCCTTACATACCTCAGCGGCTTGGATAAGTCTTATCAAGCCACCATTCGCCTGGGCTGGTCCACTCTTACCGACGATGCCGAAGGTTCAGCCATAACCTTCGCCGCACCTGAACTGATGGCCGGGTTAAGCGAGCCGGCGGTAACGGCAGCAGTTAGCCAACTGACCGGACCATTGCAGCAAGTACCCTCAACCTACTCGGCAATCAAAATCGGTGGTGTGCGTGCCTATGCGGCAGCCCGCGCCGGACAAACCCCCCAGTTAGCCGCCCGACCAGTGGTGGTGCACAGTTTTGCGGTACTTGACAGTTGCCGCCACCAAGTTGATCAACACACTGTGCTTGACCTTGAAGTGACGGTAACCGTTTCCTCAGGTACCTATGTGCGGGCTTTGGCGCGTGATCTTGGTGCAGCCCTGGGCGTTGGCGGGCATTTGACCAAACTGCGGCGCAGCAGTGTTGGGCCGTTCAACCTTAGCGAAGCCAGTCAGCTTGATGCTTTAGCTAACCGTTGGCAAATGCTCGGCCTGGCCCAAGCCGCCAGGCGTGTGCTGCCAACCTGCCGCCTGACAGCCAACCAGGTGACAGCCTGGCAATATGGTCAAAAGATTGCAGTAGACATAGCGGCAGCGTTCGGCGAGCCGCTGGGTGACAAGCCGGATCAGCCAACAGTGGTGGCGGTGCTTGACCCGGCAGAACAGTTAGCTGGGATTGGGCATCTCCACAAAGACGGCCAACTCAAACCAGTAGCCGTATTTCCGGCAAACTAAGCCGCGTTGTGCCCTACTTCAAGCGGCGTGCCCGCTGGTGCGCTAAGGCTGCAAGCCGGTACAATCCGTTAGTTGGTTACATCACATCACTGGCGCTTCAGGTACTCTTAGGGGGTTCTTGTTGGAGCTGGGCACTTAGGAAGAAGGCAGCAGTTGTCTAGACCACTTCGCATCGCGCTAAGGCTGCTGAGCGGTACCCTGGGGCTTGGTTTGGCGCTTAGCTGGTTAACAGCTTGCGGAACCGGTCAAGCGGGGGTGGCAATGATTGTTGGTGAGCAAGCAATCACCTATGAAGTGCTTGATCAAACCATCAAACAAGCCCAAGAATACCTGATGGTAGAACCAATTGCCGATGACGCAGTTTTGTCCGTGATGATCTTTGGCATGGTCGCAGCCGAGCAAGCCAAGCAGCGCGAATCCGACCAATTCAGCGACCAAACAGCCGCCGAAGCCCTCCAAAGCATGGTTGACAATCAGATCAACCCAGCCAAGCAAGCCTCCGGCCAAGACGTATTGCCACCGGTCAAACAGTGGCTCCCGGGAACCCTCGATATTGGCCGTGGACTGATCTTCCAATCGCTCTATCAGCAAGCTTTCTATGCTGGTTCAGCTGATGAACTGATCACCGCCATTTATGAGCAAAGCATGCAGCCTGACCTGGTTACCACCAACCCGCGTTTTGGCACTTTCAGCGTTCAAAATGGTTTTGCCGCCACAGCGTGGCCGTGGTCGCTCAGCGCCGACACCACCACGGACGTAACCGCAGACAATACGGTGGTTGATGCGGGGTGACAGATAACGCATCAGTTCAAATCAACCGTCTAGTGGCAGTGATGGATCAACTACTGGCACCGGGCGGCTGCCCTTGGGATGCGGAGCAAACCCACCGTTCACTGGTGCAATATTTGCTTGAAGAAACCTACGAAGTAGTTGAAGCGATCGAGCAAGAGGATCAAGCCGGCTTACGTGAAGAACTGGGTGACCTGCTCCTCCAAGTGGTTTTTCATTCCGCCATTGCTGAGCGGCAGGGCGTTTTTGACCTGGCCGATGTTGCCGGGGATGTGGCCGATAAACTGATCCGCCGCCATCCTCATGTTTTTGCTGAAGAAACTGAACCGCTTGATGCAGCGCAAACCCATATTCGGTGGGACCGTATCAAAGCGGCCGAAAAATCACGCAAATCCGTGCTAGACGGCATACCCACAGCTCAGCCAGCGGTTGCCCGGCTCCTCAAAGTGATTGGGCGGGCGCAACGTGGTGGCTTGGACATTGACCAACTGATTGAACCGTTATTACCCAACTCGGAGCAACCCGCCCAGGATGCTGCAACCGAGGTTGGGGCACAGTTACTAAAGACAATCGTGAAGGCGCAAAGCCTTGACGTTGATGCGGAAGCGTCATTACGAGCCGTCACCCGTCAGCTCGAATCACGCATCCGCCACCAAGAGGAGGAATCCATGACTCGTAAGAAGGTTGGACTATGCAAGTAGGCATACCAAGAGAAACACTAACTGGCGAAACCCGGGTGGCAGCCAGCCCCAAATCAGTTGAAGCACTGATCAAACTGGGCTACACCGTCACCATTGAATCCGGTGCGGGTGATCGCGCCGCAATGCCAGATGATCTTTACGCGGCCGCCGGGGCAACCATTGGCACGGCGCAGCAAGTTTGGGCCAGCGACATTGTGGCCAAAATCAATCCGCCAACGGACACTGAAATCGGTTTAGCAAAAGCCGGTGCCACCCTGATATCGCTGATTGCCGCACCGCGCTCACCAGAACTGCTTGACCGCTTAGCCAAAGCCCAGCTGACCGTCCTGGCAATGGACTCAGTGCCGCGCATTTCACGTGCTCAAGCCCTTGACGTGATCTCGTCAATGGCCAATATTGGTGGGTACCGGGCGGTGATTGAAGCAGCCACCGAGTTCGGTTCTTTCTTCACCGGACAGGTTACGGCGGCCGGTAAAGTACCGCCCGCCCGCGTGTTTGTTTCCGGCGCTGGTGTAGCTGGTTTAGCGGCGATTGGCACAGCCCGTTCTTTAGGGGCGGAAGTGCGTGCCACCGATATTCGCGCTGAGGTTGCTGAACAGGTCGAATCGATGGGTGCCGACTTTGTGGCGGTGGAATCTGGCGAATCACAGCAATCGAGCGATGGCTACGCCCGTGAAGCGACCGCCGATTATGCGGCCGCCGCTGCGCGAATGTATGCTGAGCAGGTAAAACACGTCGATATTGTGATTACTACGGCACTGATTCCGGGTAAGCCGGCGCCGCGTTTGATCACCGAAGAAATGGTTGCTTCAATGCGGCCAGGCTCGGTGATTGTTGATATGGCTGCCGGTACGGGCGGTAACGTGGCCGGTTCGCGGCCAGACCAGTTGGTGGTTACCGAAAACGGTGTAAAAATCATTGGTTACACGGATTTGCCCGGTCGCCTACCAACTCAAGCATCGCAACTGTTTGCCACCAATATTGTCAACCTGATGAAGCTGGTCACACCAGCTAAAGATGGTGTGTTGACACTCAACCTGGAAGACCAAGTTCAGCGCGGCATGCTGGTCACACACCAAGGTGAAGTGACTTTCCCGCCGCCACCGGTGGCGGTTTCTGCCGCGCCGGTCCGCCCGCCTGCGCCGCAGCCGCCCGCCAAAGCTGAAAAGCCGCCGCGTGACCCGCGTGTGACATACGGTCTGCTGGGGGTTTGCGCAGCTGCGCTGCTGGCACTGTTCTGGGTTTCGCCCGGCCAACTGCTTGGCAACTTCCTTGTCTTTATGCTGGCGGTGGTGATTGGCTACTACGTGATTGGTAACGTCAGCCACTCATTGCATACGCCGCTAATGTCGGTGACCAACGCAATATCAGGCATCATTATTGTTGGTTCATTAGTTGGAATGGAGAATGCGAGCCATTCAGCGGCCATTGCCGTACTGGCAATCTGCGGCATTTTCCTGGCTTCCATCAACATTTTTGGCGGCTTCACCGTCACCCACCGTATGCTCGGCATGTTCAAGAGGAGCTGACACAACAATGCCCATAACTCTGGTCAATGGTTCGTTCATTATTGCGGGCCTCTGTTTTATCCTGGCTTTAGCTGGGCTGTCCAAGCATGAAACATCGAAACGTGGTAACACGCTGGGTATTGTTGGCATGGCCATGGCCTTGTTCTTCTTGTGCTTGGGAATCTTTTGCGGTTTCAGCTCGTCCGGTTTTCCGGTTACCGATTCCGCGCCCGGCTGGGTGATAGCGGCAGTCTTATTGCCGATGGCGGTGGCTGCGGTGATTGGCGTGACGCTGGCGCGGCGCGTTGAAATGACTGGCATGCCGCAGCTGATTGCCTTATTGCACTCGTTTGTTGGCTTGGCGGCCGTACTGGTTGGTTGGACTTCCTATGTCGAAACCACAATCTATGAAGTAGCCAATCCCGGCCTGCACGGTGCGGAACTGTTCATTGGTGTGTTTATTGGCGCAGTGACTTTCACTGGCTCAATCATTGCCTACCTGAAACTGTCTGCCAAGATGAAATCTTCGCCGCTGATGCTGCCGCACCACAATGTGTTGAACCTCAGCGCGTTGGTTGTTTTCCTTGGTTTGACAATCTGGTTTGTGGTCAGCCCGAACGTTTGGCTGCTGGTAGTGGTGACACTGATTGCTTTGGCGCTTGGTTTGCACCTGGTCGCTTCGATTGGTGGCGGTGATATGCCGGTGGTTGTGTCCATGCTCAACTCGTATTCCGGTTGGGCGGCAGCGGCGGCTGGTTTCACTTTGAACAACAACCTGCTGATCATTACCGGCGCTCTGGTCGGTTCTTCCGGTGCCTACCTCTCATACATCATGTGTAAGGGTATGAACCGTTCCTTCATCTCCGTTATTGCTGGCGGTTTCGGTTCCGACGGTCAAGTCACTGGTGAAGTCAAAGACTATGGTGAACACCGCGAAACCAGCGCTGTTGAAGTAGCGGATTGGCTCAAAAACGCCGACTCGGTGATCATTACACCCGGTTACGGTATGGCGGTAGCCCAAGCACAAGGGCCTGTTGCCAGCTTGACCCAAACTTTGCGCAGTCTCGGTGTCGAAGTTCGCTTTGGCATACACCCGGTTGCTGGTCGCTTGCCGGGTCACATGAATGTGCTGCTAGCGGAAGCGAAAGTGCCTTACGATGTTGTCCTTGAGATGGACGAGATCAATGAAGACTTTGCTACCACTGATGTGGTTTTGGTGATCGGTGCAAACGACACTGTTAACCCGGCAGCTTTGGATGACCCA
>JAIRPS010000175.1 GCA_031256885.1 Bifidobacteriaceae bacterium
CCAAGACCAAACCGTGCCATCAGCGCGTAGCGCGTGAACCGAAACGGCGCCACTAACCAGGCTCACCACATTATCAATACCAACAACCCGCTGTGGTGTTGAACGACTCAAATTAGTACCATCACCAAGCTGATAATCACTGTTATAACCCCACGCCCAAACCGTATTATCGGCGCGTAGCGCGTAAACAGACAAAGTACCGTTCGGTGAGGTGCCAACCACGGTGGTTACATCATCTAGACCGCTCAGTTGGCCAGGGTCAGGCTGGAAAATGTTACTACCATCAGCGCGTATACCTAACCCATTGTGGCCCCATGATTTAACCGTGCCGTCCTGCAAAACAACAAAATTCCAGTACACGGAATTGGGTAGATTCTCCGCAATAGCCACGGCGTCAGAAACGCCAATCACTTCAACGGGAATTCGGCTTGCTTGTATGCTGCCATTACCAAGCTGCCCATTCATATTGGAACCCCAAGCCGAAACTGTGCCATCAGCTTTCAATGCGAAAACTGAACTGTAGCCAAGACCAATACTCGTGACATCCACCAGTCCAATCACCTGCTCAGGTGCACCGAATGATACGCTTGTACCGCTGCTGTTATTACCCCAGCTCCAAACCGTACCATCAGACTTTACTACATGAATGAATGATCCGTTTGCCACTATTTGCCTGACGTGATCAAAACTGGCTAGCTGAACTGGCGTGGGATGGAGGTTTCCATCACCAATTGGGCGCGTCAGCAGACCCCAACCCAAACAACACCATTAGCATCAACCGCAAATGCCGTAGAATTCCCGGCAACCACATCAATAATATCGGATAATTGAAGCACCTGAACTGGCGTTAAACGATTCGTTAGTGTACCGTCACCAAGCTGAGCTCTGAGATTACTACCCCATGACCAAACTGTTCCATCAGACTTCAAAGCGTAAACATTATCCTGGGAGCTGGCAATAATTCTCGCCACATCTGTTAGACCATTAACCTGAACCGGCAACAAACGAGTTTGCGTGCTACCGTCGCCAAGTCTGCCATCATTGTTATAACCCCACGCCCAAACTGTTCCATCAGACTTCAAAACATAAGTGGCTGATAATTGATTATTGGTAACAATATCCACCACGCCGGACAAGTTAGTTACTTGGATTGGTATTAGATGCGTTTCCTGACCCGCTACACCAAACCTGCCACTACCGTTATAACCCCAGGCCCAAACCGTGCCGTCAGACCGTAACGCGAAAACTGTTGAACCTCTTGTGGCAATCTTGGTTACATTAGTCAGACTAACAACCTGACCCGGTACAACACTGTTTACATTGGTGCCGTTACCGAGTTGGCCTTGCTCATTATGACCCCACGCCCATACTGTGCCATCGGTTTTCAGGGCGTAGGTAGAGCTGCCATCCACATGAATACTGGCAACGTTGTTCAGACCGGGCATCGTTTGGGCTGTCCAACCGTCAGTGTGGCCGAGTTGACCGTAACGGTTGTCTCCCCATGCCCATAACTGACCTGGCTGGGCTGGCGGATCAGTTGGGAAACTAAGCGAAGGGCTTGGTGTGGGGCTGGCGGACGGTGAGCCTTGTGACAAGCTGGGGGTCGGCGTTGGTGAGGCTGAACCAGTTGCCGAAGGATCAGGTGACGGGCTGGTTGTTGGCTCTCCACTAACTGTTGGTGAAGCAGTTGGTGAGGCAGCCAAAGTGGGTGTGGGGACCGCACTGGGCGGAGCCACATCTTTGAGTGTTGGTGCAGCGCTGGGACTGGCCGAGACTACCGGTTTAGCCGTGACGGTAACCTTGCGGGCTGCACTAATCACTGACCGATGCTTCTTGCTTTTGGCAACCTGAACACGCACCTGACCGGTTTTACTGATTTTTACCGTTGTTTGGTAACGACCCTGAATATTAGTTCGAGGAGTCGCTAGTTTCCGCCAGGCTTTACTGCCAGAAACCCGATAAGTAACCGTTACCTTCGCCCGTTTGAGCGCTTTACCGGTTTTAGCGTATTTGACAACACCAGCAACCTTGAACTGGTTGACACTCTTAGCAACCTTACTAACCTTAGCCGAAACTTTCAGCTTAGGCAGCTGAGCCGCCGTGGGTGCAGCCTGAGCAGGCAAGCCTGCTAAAACACTGCCCGGCAGGCTGTGCACCTGCACGGGCGGGACATCCAAGTCACTGAGGGGCGTAGCCACACCGCCGCCCAGCAGGTGATCTGCCGCTGCCGCCGGGGCAGGACCAACCAAGCAGGCCATCACCAGCCCAGCACTCAAACAGCCCGCGAAAATCTTCCCATGGTGGCTCAACCCACCAAACCGATGCTTCATCTTCAAGCCTTTCTTCAGCTTGTTTGCGGTGTTCCAACCGCCAGTTTTTACGATGACAACTCTATATGAAATCTTAGAAAATTTGTCAACATCGGCGTGTCGCAGCGCTCACCAGGGATTATGCTAAAGTTCGCGCGAGTCTGCGTAGCCGATATTCAGGTTGCTGCGGTTGCCTTCCTAAACACTGTTGGGTTATGCCAGTGAGGGTTCTGGGCGCTGTGTTGCGTTGTCTGACGGTGGGTCATGCCATGATTAATGTCATGACTGAACCGAAGGCTGGCTTGTCCCAGCGCATCAGTGCCATTGCTGAATCGGCCACCCTGGCTGTTGATGCTAAAGCGAAATCGCTCAAGGCGGCCGGGCGGCCGGTAATTGGGTTTGGCGCTGGCGAACCAGATTTTGCCACCCCCAGTTACATTGTTGAAGCTGCGGTTACTGCAGCCAGCCAGCCGCGCAACCACCGATATACCCCGGTTGCCGGTTTGCCTGAGTTGCGTCAAGCGGTTGCTGCGAAAACCAAACGTGACTCCGGTGTGGCGGTTGATCCAAGCCAAGTCCTGATTACCAACGGCGGCAAACAGGCGGTTTACCAGGCTTTTGCTGCTCTGCTTGACCCTGGTGATGAAGTACTGGTGCCCACGCCCTGCTGGACCACCTATCCTGAGGTAATCAAGCTGGCTGGCGGCCAGCCGGTGGCTGTTTTTGCCGATGTCGAAAGCAACTATCAGGTCAGTTTGGAGCAGTTAGAAGCAGCTTTGACGCCACGCAGTAAAGCCTTGCTGTTTGTTTCACCATCCAACCCCACCGGCGCGGTGTATTCACCGCAGGCAACGGCAGCGATTGGACGTTGGGCTTGGGAGCATGGACTGTGGGTAATCACTGACGAAATCTATGAACATTTGGTGTATGATTCAGTCAGTTTCACGTCAATCCTGGCAGCCACGCCTGAACTGGCTGACCAGTGCATTATTCTCAATGGTGTTGCCAAAACTTACGCAATGACTGGCTGGCGGGTGGGCTGGCTGATTGGCCCAGCCAATGTTGTCAAAGCCGCCACTAACTTGCAATCCCACCTGACATCGAACGTTGCTAACGTTTCGCAATGCGCCGCACTGGCTGCTGTATCTGGCCCGCTTGAGGCTGCCTATCAAATGCGCCAAGCTTTTGACCGGCGGCGGCGCAAGATCGTGGAAATGTTACGCGCTATTCCTGGTTTGACCGTGCCCATGCCGCAGGGCGCTTTCTACGCTTACCCAGATGTCAGCGGATTATTGGGCAAAAAGATTGGAGATCAAACCGCCCAAACTTCGGCTGAGTTGGCTGCGATCATTCTTGATCAGGTTGAGGTTGCCGTTGTCCCCGGTGAAGCCTTTGGCCCCTCTGGGTATCTGCGGTTTTCTTATGCGCTGGGTGACAACGACCTGGTGGAAGGCCTTGAACGCATCCAAAACCTGCTCAGTTAGCCAGGTAAAAGACATGCCGCTTAGGCCCGCACGCCCAAGCAAAGCCACGCTGATGCTTGACACACACCGGTAACCAGTTCACCGGCATCGGGCGAATTTCTTCCTGGAAAACGACGTTTCGGGGGGTGGTTATTCTCACCTCGGGCTTGTGATCTCAGTCGCTGCGATCTGCCAATTAATCGACTTGCATGGTTGGAAGTTGGTGATGCAGGCGGCCGGCCGGCTGGGGTGACACCGAGGTGCCGGTTCGGTCTGCTCGGGACTGGGGTATCCCGAGCAGGGCCGGGAGGTGCTTGGGGGAGCATCTCCCGGCCCATTGCATCAAACCTTTGCGCCTCAGTGTTCACGTGATGCGCCCACCGCTGGCCTAACCTTAGACAGTGGTTTGTTTTGCTGATCTGACAACTTTGCGGGTGGGTGGGCCAATCCGCCAACTGGTTGAGCCAGCCACTGCGCCTGAGCTGATCGCGGCGGTACGGGCGGTTGACGCGGAGCATCATCGGCTGGTTCTGCTGGGTGGTGGTGCCAATACGGTTGCTCCGGATAATGGCGCTGACATGGTAATACGCTCAGTATCAAGTGAGTTGCCAACCGCCCAAACCGACTCGCCCGGCCAGTTGCTGGTGACTGCTCAAGCTGGCCTCGCTTGGGCTGATTTAGTGGCATGGGCATTGGCTGAAGGGCTGTCCGGGCTGGAATCTTTAGCAGGTATTCCTGGCACGGTTGGGGCAGCGCCAATCCAAAATATTGGTGCATACGGCCATGAGGTAGCTGAAATCATTGAATCAGTGCTGGTGTGGGATAGGTCAGCCAATTGCAGGCGCCGCCTAAACCGGGCTGATCTTGGTTTTGGCTACCGCACTTCACTGCTCAAAAACTGCTCACAGTCTTTGGTGGTTTTGCAAGTGGTTTTCCGTTTAGCGGTGTCCAAAATGTCTTTGCCGGTGGCTTACCGGGAACTGGCTGAACTGCTTGAAGTGCCGCTTGGGCAACCGGCCGCAACTTGGCAGGTAGTTCAGGCGGTGCTTGAGTTGCGCCGCCGCAAAGGCATGGTTGTAGACCCGACTGATCATGACACCTGGAGTGCTGGCTCGTTTTTCACCAACCCGATCCTCAGCCCGGAGCAAGCCAGCCAGTTGCCGGCTGCCGCCCCACGCTTCCCCATGGCGCACACCAATTTGTTGAAAACTGCAGCGGCCTGGCTAATCAGCAATTCTGGTATAACTCCTGGTTGGGGCCTAAATAGCTTGGCCACAACATCCACTAAGCATGTGTTAGCGTTGACCAACCGGGGTGGGGCGCAGGCCAGTGACATTATG
>JAIRPS010000221.1 GCA_031256885.1 Bifidobacteriaceae bacterium
CAGCCCGCGTTGACCGTCCCGCTGATTACGCTGGCCGCTGGACTGACCATGCGCCTGTGGTGGTTGAATATGAGGCACCAAGCTGATTGTTGATCAGCCGGCGCTCGTCCGCCAAACACCATTTGGTCACCGCTGCCTGAGATGGCACAATGTACCTGTGCCGAACCAGCGACCCCGCGCCCTCTCGGGCATTCAGCCAACCGCCGATTCCTTCCACCTTGGCAACTATTTGGGGGCTGTACGCAACTGGGCAACCATGCAGCAACGTTTTGAGTGCGTTTACTTCATTGCTGACCTCCACGCTTTAACGGTTGCGCCTGACCCAGCTGATCTGCGCAGGCGTACCCATGTCACCGCAGCACAAATGCTGGCTGCTGGCATTGACCCAGCTCAATCAATTATTTTTGTGCAGTCACACATTCTTGAACATGCCGCTTTAACTTGGCTGCTTAACTGTTTGACTGGTTTTGGTGAAGCCAGCCGTATGACCCAGTTCAAAGACAAGTCCGCTAAACAAGGTAGCGACGCCGCCAATGTTGGCTTGTTTGATTATCCGGTTCTACAAGCGGCTGACATCCTGATTTACGATGCCAACGCTGTGCCGGTGGGTGAAGATCAACGTCAGCACCTTGAACTGAGCCGTGATTTGGCGATGCGCCTGAACTCGCGGTTTGGCGAAGGCACGGCTGTAGTTCCCGAGCCGTACATTACGCCAGCCACTGCCAAAATTTTTGACCTGCAAAATCCCACCGCCAAGATGAGTAAATCAGCCGATGGCGCCAGCGGGCTTTTGGAGGTTTTAGAAGATCCCAAAGTGATCACCAAGCGAATCAAATCAGCGGTGACTGATGCTGAAACGCAGATCCGTTTTGATCCAGCCACCAAGCCTGGCGTCTCTAATCTGCTCACTATTTACGCAGCTTTCACTGGTCAGCCAATTGAGCAGATCGTTGACGAGTATCAAGGCAAACTTTACGGCCACTTGAAGGTTGATCTGGCAGAAATAGTGGTGGAGGCTTTCCGGCCAATTCGCCAGGGCACCGCCGAATTCTTAGCTGACCCCGGCCAATTGGACCGGATTTTGGCTGATGGTGCAGCGCGGGCTGCCGCAATTGCCCAGGCGGTGTATCAACGTGTCGCTGGTCGGTTTGGTTTGCTGCCGCCCGCCGAATATAAGGGTTAGCTGATGCGTGCGCCAACTTGCCGCCTTGACGAACGCCGCATTGGCGTGGCCATCACTGTGCCTGATCCGTGGGGTTCGCAGCTACGTCAAGCGCGCGCCAGTTACGGTGATATTGATGCCACCACTGTACCCACCCACATCACCTTAGTGCCGCCAACCTGTGTACCTTGCAGTCAGCCTGATGTCCTGGAGGCACACTTAGTTCAGGCGGCTAGTCAGGTTAAACCTTTCACTGTGCTGTTGCGCGGTACTGGTAGTTTTCGGCCACGTTCGCCAGTGGTTTTCATTCAGTTGGTTGAAGGTATATCAGGCTGCGAAGCTTTACACCACCATTTGCTAAATGGTGTATTGGCGCAAGAGTTAGTTTTTCCGTACCATCCACATGTGACGGTTGCGCAGGAGGTGCCAGCGGCTCAGTTGACAGCAGCAGCGGCGGATTGGCTGAATTTCACGGCCGAGTTTGCGGTGGCACAGATTGATCTTTACAGCCAAGATGCGCAGGGTGTTTGGCAAACCGAACAGTCTTTTTGTTTAGGCACTGGTGCTAAGCCAGCTAGTTCAGGGGCAAGCCAATGACAATACCCCGGTTCCGAGCGATCATTCCGGCTGGCGGTGCCGGCACGCGCTTGTGGCCACTGTCGCGCCGCTCCTCTCCCAAGTTTTTAACAGACGTCACCGGTTCGGGGCGGAGTTTATTGCAAGCCACCTGGGACCGGCTGTCTCCGCTAACTGGGCCGCACGGCATTGTGGTGGTTGCCGGGCAAGCCCATAATGAAGCGATTGCCCAACAGTTACCCGCTGATTGCGAAATTTTCACTGAACCTGCCGGACGCGATTCAATGGCTGCTATCGGTTTGGCGGCTGCGGTGCTTTACCAGCGTGAAGGCGATGTGGTGGTTGGTTCGTTTGCTGCCGACCATCTAATCCCTGATGCAACCGCTTTTGCTCAGTCGGTCAGTCAAGCGGTGGCGGCCGCCCAAGCCGGTTTTGTGGTGACTTTAGGAATGCGTCCCAGCCGGCCAGCTACCGGGTTTGGTTACATTAGAGTTGGCAACAGTTTGCAAGGTGTGGCTGGCGCTGATGGTTTGGCCGGCGCGTTCTTAGCCACAGCCTTTAAGGAAAAACCCGATGCCGCCACAGCTAGCGCATATTTGCAGACTGGCAACTACCGGTGGAACGCTGGCATGTTTATTAGCCGTGCCAAAGTATTGCTAGACGCCTTGGCGCGTTTTTGCCCGGATTTGCATGCCGGGCTGATTGAGATTGCCGCAGCCTGGGACACGCCGCAGCGTCAGGCTGTGCTGGCTGAACGTTGGTTATCTTTACCGCGCATAGCCATTGACCATGCCATTGCTGAACCTTTAGCCAGCCAAAATGGTGTGGCCGTAGTGCCTGCCGAGTTCGCTTGGGATGATGTAGGCGATTGGCATAGTGTGGCTGGCTTAGTTGAACCGCAAGCTGATAACGTGCGCCGCCTCGGCCAGGCTGGCCCAGTTTGGGCTGAACAGGCTGATGGTTTGTTGGTTGCCTCCACCACCGGTCGCCCGGTAGCGGTGGTGGGTATTCCCGATGCCGTAGTGGTAGATACCGGCGATGCCTTGTTGGTCACTACACGGCAGGCAGCCCAACAAGTCAAAACGGTGGTTGATCGAATTGCGGTGGATCATTCTCAACTGCTGTGAAGCTAAGAGCAGTTTTGCAGTAGGCGCAAGACTCACCACTGGACAGCGCCTGGTTGATAACTTGGCGCTGCGGCAGCAGCAGTGAGGTCAGTACGGCCAGTAAAACTCCATGTTGCCGGCGCGGTGAATGCTTCGTTGACGCACTTTACGCTGCCAGTTGCCATCAATCACGGTGAGGTATTGACGATTAGCTGACACACCAACCACCATTGCGGTATGGCCAAGTGACACGCCGCCATCCATAATCAGTAGCGCACCAACTCGTGGTCCAGCGAGGCGTTTGACATTTTTGCGAAGCCAGGTGCGGTAGTCAAAAAAGCGTTTGATTTTCGGCACAAGGTCGCTGTGACCTGCATGAGCAAACACCCATGATTGAAAAATTGAACACCAAGCATCACTCGATTTAGCCCATTTTTGGTATTTGGTCAAAACCCTTTGACCATTGCTCATTGCCTGCACAAAACCAGTTTGACTGTTGGCTACAGCAATCACATCACCAATCTCGCCGCGCCGTGTAGCCGAACTGATCTTGCCTTTGAGCAGGTAGAGCGTGCCCCGGCTGAACGTTTGCAAGCACCCTTTTCCGGGTAGATTGCAGCGGGCGTCTTGACTGGGTAAACCCAGTTTGCCGGTTGGGCCGCCGCGCTCCAAATAGGTTTGCCGCAGTTTACCTGTCACTACGTAGGTGTGTGTGGTTTTGCCGGGTCGTCGTATCTCCACCAAGGTTGCATGCTTAGTGGTAGCTTGCCAGCGCACAGTCGTATTGGCTGGTAGTTTCGCGCGGCGAACTTGGCTTTTGGTTAGCTTGTGAACTGCTCCAAACGGTGAACCAAGTTTGGTTTTCAAGCGTTGCGCTCGGTTTTCCAAAGTCGCTCGAGTAGCTGCCAGCGCCGCATTAACTGTTTTGGGCGAACTGGCTGATTGTTGCGGACTGGTGCTGCTCAAAGATGCGGAAGGACTGGGTGAGGTGGGCGGATTGGTGGTTTCGGCATCGGGCGCGGCGGGAGAAGTAGCGGACGCGGCGGGATCAGGCAAAGTGGGAGGGTCGGTGGGGCTGGCGGAGCTTGGTGCACTGGTTGTTGGTTCGGTGTTGGGCGACTGATCATTTTGGACAATTGTGTTTGTGCCGTGGTTGCTAATTGCGGTGTTTGCTAGGGCGG
>JAIRPS010000223.1 GCA_031256885.1 Bifidobacteriaceae bacterium
CTAACTTAGCGGTTTAGCTCAATAGCTGCTTCAAATGCCGCACTGCTGCCGTCTGATCACCAAGCGTTGTTTTGGCTGCTAACGGCAGGTTATCCAAAGTGCTACCGGGTTCCACCAAGCCCCAAACTTGACTACCTGAGCCACAATAATCTGAATATTTTGCCGGCAAATACGGGTTGATACCATGGCTTTGCGACACACGATAATCAGCTACTACCAGCCAATCCATTTTTCGGCAGATCGCCAACATCTCTAAGTATGGGCGGTAGCCGGAAACTTTGACAATTTTCGCAAGGCCTAAGCGTTTAACCACTGCGAGCGCCTCTGGCGGGTCAGGCACAAACAAGTGCATTGCAAAGCGTTTCCGCTGGTAAACTGGCAATTCAGCTAAGGCGGCCATCAGGTCAGCGGGGCCGCGTACGGCACCATAGAATGATCCAAAATACCCAATATTAATTCGCCCTGCTGTTGGCATAAATTGTGTGCTAACCATTTCATAGCATGCAGGATCAGGTACCGGGTGGTAGGCTATTTCAGATACAGCCGCACCGCGCTCAGCTAATGCTCGATCAGGCTGATAACCAAGCATAAACTCTTTCTGTTGTTGATTAGTAAACATCACCCTGTCCGCTAAAGCTAAAGCGAGTTGCTCCACCCAAGCAAATAAACCATGATCCTGCTGCCAAGGTAAACCGGCCGCCGCTAAACCAGCATTTAGTTCCTGCACAACTGCATCTTCCATTTTGAGTGGAAAGTGACGGCGTGGCCCATCCCAACCCATCGCAATTGGGTCAGAGAACTCAGCCAGCCAGTTCACTTCAGGATGTCGCAACTTGATCAGTGCTGCTAAAACATGTGAAGCCGGCCACATTGAACGCGAGTACAGTTTGCCATAAGCCTGCGTTGAACTCATCCGTTCAGCAATACGCTCCCAGCCGCGACGGGCATAACGTAATGGCCCACGCACCCCTTGAAAGGCAGCCGTACCGCGAGTCACATTACGCTTCCCCAGCCACGGCATCAACAACTGGTCAAGCGTTGGGTCTTTTTGCCGGTGCATTGACAAGTTGGCAGTTATTGCGTCAAAAGGCTCTGCCCAACCGCGCAAACGTTTAATTGCAGTAATAGCCGAAATATCGTTGTACGGTGCAAAAACATAAACACAGGCGAGCAGGTCAGAGGCAGCGCTGACGGCATGAGCAGTGTTCATACCAAGCGGTTGTTCAGCAAACAAACGCTTCAGTTCGCTGGCACGCCGCTCCGGGTGGTTACGTAACATGCGACCAAGATTGCCGGCTTGACCACCTCGGCAAATCCGGATCGCATCGTACTGTGCTGGGTGATTTTCTCCCAATTCAGCTAAAGCCGCCGCCACCGCGTAGCGATCAGCCACATATTGGTCTGAAAACGCACGAGACATTGAACCCGGCCTGACCAACCGTAAATAGGCGGCACCTAATCCCGGGGGCACCACAACAACGCGGAGCTGATGTTCAGCTAACAGTCGGTTCCAATACAAAGTATCCATACCGGAATGCAGTGTTGTGTCAAATTTGATCAGCCGCCCTATAGCTGTTGGAGCCATCTTGGCACCATTGGCTGCACCAGCCTGTGATGCATCAATCCAATCACCGTCTGCACCGATCAAACGAAAAAAACTGCGGTTAAGGTAGTTGTCATACTCCGGGAACTCTCCCGGTGTGCTGATATCACCAACCGGTGCACAAACCAACCGATTTGGCCCAGCCAGGTCAAGCATCGCCGCCAGGTAGGGTGCGGTCAACGTATCGTCATCGTCCAAAAATGTGAAGTATTCGCCGCGGGCTTCAATCAGTCCACGGTTGAGCGCTGCTGAAAAGTTCGGTTCAGACTGCTGGAGCAGGCGAACAGACAAACCTGGCTGTTGCGCAATGAAGTCATTGACCAAACTGTCGGTGCCGTCATCGGCACCATTACGGATTACCAGAATCTCAAAACAGCTGGAATCAAGGGTTTGAGCAGCCAGAGAGTCAAGCGCGCCGCTAATGCGGCTGGCTCCCTGGTAGGTGGCTATGATCACCGTGACAGCGATCTGTGGCGGCACGGTTAGGCTAGGTTGAACAATCGACGGCATCACTCAGTATCATAAGACCGTGTTGAAGCGTGCCATCATTGGATTAATCGGCCTGGCGTCCCTTGGTTTTGTGGGGATTGAAATTTGGCTAACCCGCTCTTGGGCTGTTGGCTTGGCCTGTGCAGCAGCTGTGGCGGCTCTAGCTGGGCTGTTGTGGGCGTTGCGGCGCATTTGGCGGGCGATTGAGCGTTATGAACGGTCTGTGCGTAGTTTCAATAAATCGCTGGCTACTTTCAAATCAATGCTTAAAGACGTCCGCAGGCGCGCCTACCTGATTGAAGACATGCTCGAAGATCAACACCCTGACCAGCGTAAACTTGAACAACGGTTGGCTCGGCTGACAGCCTCAAGCGGCATTATGGCCAGCCAAATACACGAATTGATTGACCGCATGGAAGCCTCAAATACCGTCAAGCAAGCCGCGCAGCCCAAAAACAGCTAACCGTTCAGCTAGGTTGTTGGGCCACGATCTGGCGTAATGCGGCAGTTGCAGCCTGAGCATCACCCAGCGGCGAAACCAGGTCCAATGGTTCACGGCCAAGCGCTGAACCGGGTTCAAGCAGTCCCCAGATCCGAGCACCAGCACCGTAATAATCAGCGACTTTACATGGACGGTAGGGGTTGAGATGGTGGCTGCCGATTGTGTGAAAATCCGCCACAATCAGCCAATCCATCTGCTGAGCGGTTGCTAAAAAATCGAGGTAAGGCAAGAGTGGGCCAACGCGCACACAGTCAGTCAGTCCATACTGTTCAACCACCGCTTGCACCTCATCAGGGTTGGGGCAACGCAGTTCCAAACACACTGCTTGGCGTTCTGCTGGGTCGAGTTGTTTGAAAGCTTGCAGAATATCGCCCGGTCCGCGCGTGGCATAAAAGTGGCCAAAATACCCTAGGCGTAAACGTCTAGTACTACTGCCGGATGCGGCTTTTTGGTCAAGCACTGCTGCCTGACCTAAGGTGTACCAATTGGCTGGCGGCACGGGATGTAAGGAAGTGATGCCTAAGCGGTCAACCCGGTTTGTTAGCGCTGTGGGGTAACTGCCACCAGCTGCTGGTGGATAGTTCATCATGAATGTGCGCTGATTGTCATTGGTAAAAACAA
>JAIRPS010000237.1 GCA_031256885.1 Bifidobacteriaceae bacterium
TGCGCTGTGACAGTTGGATTACTGGTGCGGCCGCAGTTGCGTGGGGTGGAGCCGTATGGAGCGCCGCACCCGGATGTGCCGGTGCGGTTGAATGTCAATGAGAATCCTTACCCACCCGCACCGGCGGTACGTCAAGCGTTGACCCAGTCTTTGGAGCAGGCCTGCAAGCAGTTAAATCGCTACCCTGACCGGGACTTTCCTGGGCTTCGTCAAGCCTTAGCCAAATATTTGGCGGCAGAATCGGCAGCGCCTTGGCTAACTGCGGCCAATCTGTGGGCAGCTAACGGCTCCAATGAGGTGATGCAGCAGCTTTTCCAAGCATTTGGCGGGCCGGGGCGTACCGCTTTGTCATTTGAGCCAACCTATTCAATGTACCCAGAGTATGCCCGGAACACTAATACTGCCTGGGTGGTTGGTGCGCGTCGTGACGACTTCAGCTTGGACCTGCCGGCTGCCTTAGCTTTGCTGGCTAAAGTGCGGCCGAGCATTGTTTTGCTGGCCAGCCCCAACAACCCAACTGGCGGTGCCCTCAGCTTGGCGGAAATCCGCGCGGTTGCTGAAGCGACCGCTGACTATGGCCAGACCAACCGTAGCCAGCAACTGGAGCCCACTGGCGGCATCGTGATTGTGGATGAAGCTTATGCCGAGTTCCGCAGGCCGGGGCAACCCAGCGCCCTCAGCTTGCTGCCAGATTATCCGCATCTGGCGGTTAGCCGGACCATGTCAAAAGCTTTCGCAATGGCGGGTGCTCGCCTCGGCTATTTGGCTGGGCAGGCCGAGTTGGTCAATGTGTTGCGCACTGTGCGTTTGCCTTACCATCTGTCAAGTTTGACCCAGGCTGCCGCGCTGGCTGCATTAGGGCAAGCCGATCAACTATTGGCGCAGGTTGATCAACTGAGACAAACCCGTCAGCGGGTGGCGCAGAGTTTGCGGAGCATCATCAATCCGGCAACCGGGCAAGGGTTGGAGGTTGCGCAGTCGGATGCTAACTTTTTGTTGTTTGGACGCCTGGCGGACCGTCATGCGGTTTGGCAAGGCCTGCTTGACCGGGGGGTGTTGATCCGTGAAGTTGGCCCGGCTGGCTATCTACGTGTGTCCATGGGAACGGCATCGGAAATGGATGCTTTTTTGGAAGCCTTGGCTGCGGTACTAACTGCTCACTCAACCGCCACGGCTGCGGCGAAACGGCTACCATAGGGCGGTGGCTACGCGCACTAAGCAGGACAATCACGCTTCACCAGCTGAGCAGACAACCACCCAGCGGACCGCTGGCCGTTCTGCTCCCAGGCCAGCTGAAAACCGCCAACGTCAGGCGGCGATCAGCCGTACCACCAGTGAATCAACGGTCGAGTTGGTGCTTGATTTAGATGGCAGCGGGCGCGCCGAAATTGATACTGGTGTAGGTTTTTATGACCACATGTTGACGGCTTTAGCAAAACATGCCCTGGTTGACTTGACGGTCAAAGCGCGTGGTGATCTCCCAGTGGACGTGCATCACACGGTTGAGGATGTGGCGATTGTCCTGGGTGAGGCTCTACAGCAAGCTTTAGGCGATAAAACCGGGATTGCTCGTTTTGGCGATGCTTTGGTGCCGTTAGATGAAGCATTGGCTCAGGCGGTGGTGGATTTGTCTGGCCGCGGCTATTGTGTTTGCACAGGTGAACCCCCTGGGCAGGCCTACCATCTGATTGGCGGGCATTTCACAGGCTCATTGACGCAGCATGTCTTTGAAACCTTGGCTTTACGCTCAGGTATTTGTTTGCATGTGCGTTTGTTGGCTGGCCGGGATCCGCATCACATTGTTGAAGCGCAATTCAAGGCAGTGGCTCGAGCTTTGCGCCAGGCGGTGGCTTATGATCCGCGGGTGGTTGGCATACCTTCAACTAAGGGCGCATTGTGATCAGTGCGCCAAAAGTGGTGGTGCTTGACTACGGGTCAGGCAATGTGCGTTCGGCGGTGCGCGCTTTAGAACGGGTGGGCGCGCGGGTCGACTTGACGGCTGACCCGGCGGCGGTGATGGCAGCAGACGGGTTGGTGGTGCCGGGCGTGGGCGCTTTTCAGGCGGTGATGGCAGCATTGACGGCGATTGAGGCACCCCAATTGATTGCTCAGCGTTTAGCTAAGCAACGGGCTGTATTCGGCATATGCGTCGGCATGCAAGTGCTGTTTACAGCTGGCTTGGAACACGGCCAAACGACTACTGGTTTGGGATACTGGCCGGGGGTGGTGCAGCGGTTAGAAGCACCCGTTGTGCCGCACATGGGCTGGTCGTCATGCCAGCCGCCAACAGACTCAATTCTTTTCAAAGGGCTGGTTGACCAGCAGTTTTACTTTGTTCATTCTTATGGAGTGCAGCATTTAGAAGGGCCGGTAACTGCTCCGGCGGCAACCCGGCTCAAGCCGTCGCAGGTAACCTGGGCGCAGCACGGCAGCCGCTTTGTGGCAGCGGTTGAGGCAGACGCCTTATGCGCCACACAGTTCCACCCAGAGAAATCTGGGGATGCCGGTGCCAGCTTGCTGGCAAACTGGCTGACTATGCTCTAGGGGGCAGGTTTTGGCTGCGCTGACTTTCAGCCGAAGCTACTTGAACTACTTTTTGATGGAC
>JAIRPS010000172.1 GCA_031256885.1 Bifidobacteriaceae bacterium
GCCTGGCCCGCCCGGTTCAGCTGAACTGGGGCGTTGGCTTTGTGGGGCTGGCTGCAAAACGTTCAACCCTTCAATGATCAAAATATCTGGTCGTGCCACCACTGTGGGCTGCTCCGGCACAATGTCATAGCGCAGATGCGAGTAGGTTGGTGCTTGCGCTGTGGCTGCACCACCTTTGATGGCTGATAAGAAGCGCAGCAAACCAGGCCTGTCATAGGACTCCGGGAAACCTTTGCGGTCCATCAGGCCGCGCCTGGTCAACTCAGCGTTGGACAGCAAAAAACCATCAGTGGGTACCAATGCCACTTGGGGAGTATCTGGCCAGCGGGCCATTAATGTGGCGAGCAGCCTGGCCAAAGTTGACTTTCCAACCGCCACCGACCCAGCTATGCCAATCACATAAGGTATGCGCGCTGATTGGTCCTGTAAGAAGACTCGCCTGGCTTGGTGCAGTTGATGTGCGGCTGCCGCATGTAAGCAAAGCAGGCGTGACAACGGGCGCAGTACTGTGTCAACTTCATCAAGATCAACAGTTTCTCCAACACCACGCAAGCCAGCGACATCGCTGGCAGTCAGCGGTAAGGGGGTGGTGGCAGCTAAAGCCCGCCACGCCACACGATCAAAAGTGAGGTATGGAGAGCTAGGGTAGATGGTTGGCGAAGTTGGGTTGGAGTTGGCCACTGAGCTATTGTGGCAGGTTAGTGCGGCATTGCTGGCCTGTTTGCGGTGATGTTGGGTAGCTCATTAGCCAACTATCCTGGTATGCACCGGGGGGTTTACCTGAAAAATTTGTGGAAAAACTTTTCCAGAATGTCTTGCGCGGTCAGGGTTGAGCACTTATAGTACTGACCTGACAGGGGGTGGATGCCTGCGCTAACGTGTAGGTCAAGCCCCACCATCCATCGAGGAAGTGGTATACACATGCACAAGATGAAGAGCCGGCAGTTAGGCAAGCCCCTTGCCTTGCTAGCCGCCGTGGCAGTAGCCGTGCCAGTCGGTGTGGGAGCTGTGGTCAGCCCCGCCGCCGCCGTTGACACCAACATTGCCTTTCACCGTTCGGTAATTGCCGACAACTGGACGCGCACTCAAGCGTCTTTCCAACCATGGTGGGCAGACCAGCCCCAGGCTGACGCCGTAATCACCGAAACCGATCTGACGCCCCAGTTGATCACCGACGGGGTTTTTGACCCTTCTGGTACGCCAGATTGGCCGACATATCAGACCGGCTTCACCGGCAATGCCCAGCCAAGCACGCCGCTTGACTACCCCTTTGGCCCAGACGTCGCTTTTGACGGGCGCAAGGACTCCTACTGGCAAATCACCAAAACAACCGCTGACGCTGGTGATCCCTACTTGCAGATCAACCTGCCGCAACCAGCCGCCATTGCCAAGTATGCGCTGACCAACACCGGCTCAGTGCGTAACCTGTCAAGCGAGACAGAAAGGGACTACCGCGAGCCGAAAGCCTGGACGCTGCAAGGCTCCAATGACGGTACCACCTGGTCAAATTTGGACCAGCAAGACTTCACAACTGCGCCATCGCCGTTCGACCCGCGGGTTTTGAACAGCACTGGCCTGTCTGTAGTGGATACGCCTGACGCTGTTTACACGGCGCGCCGGCAAACCCGTGAGTTCACCGCTGCCAGCAATCCAGGCAGTTACACAAGTTACCGGTTGGTCATTACGGATTGGGATAAGACAACTCTTGACGTCAACCGACCCAGCCAAGCTACGAACGACAAGGACCCCCAAGACAATGGCGCAGTCAATGATTCTTTGTTTGGTGCGGCACTTGATCCGGAAACTGTGCGTTTAGCGCTGCTTGATCTAGTTGATGCTGCTGGTAAGTCAGTGGTGCCAGACCCGTTGCAGAGCGAATGGGTAGCACCAGCGGGCGACGCTTCCGCAACAGTTGATTTGGGCGCTGATTCCACCATTTCTGCTGCCAATATTGTTTGGGATAACTCAGGTGCATTGGACGGTAAAGTAACTGTTCGGGTTGCCAATGATCCCAAGCCTGATTGGTCAACGGTCACGCCAGTGGTAGCTGATGTTGATGCAACTTCCGGTGTTCAAGCCTTGTTCACTGGCGAGTCAGCTAGCGGTCGTTATGTTCATCTTGAACTGAAGGGCGGCACCAGTGAATATAAGATTCAAGAGTTTGAGGTTTATGGTACAAACAGCCTTACTTACACCCTGCCAGCTCAACCTGCTCCGGCGGCTGATGGCTCAGTGGAGCTGACTGGCGGCAAGTGGGAACTGGTCCGCTCAAGCTTTGAAACACAGTCTGGTCAAGACCTTTCAACGGTCGGTGCCGCGTGGTCAAAGCCCGAGTTTGCAGTACCAGCTTTGGTTCCCGGTACCGTGTTGCAGTCATATATTGCAGCAGGGATTATTCCGGACACCAACTTTGCTGACAACCAGTTGCAGGTTTCTGACCGTTATTTCTTGTCTGATTTCTGGTATCGCAATGAGTTCCAGATTGATGCCGCACAGCTTGGCCGTAAGGTTTGGAGATCGG
>JAIRPS010000078.1 GCA_031256885.1 Bifidobacteriaceae bacterium
GGAGGCGAGTTCCGCACATGCTAGCGCGCCGCTGTTGATTGACCGCTTCTTGGACGATGCCATTGAAATCGACGTGGATGCGCTCTATGACGGGCAGGAGCTATTCCTGGGTGGCGTGATGGAACATATTGAAGAGGCGGGCATTCATTCCGGTGATTCCGCATGCGCGTTACCGCCTGTAACTTTATCTACCGCCGAGATTGCCCGGATTCGTCACTCAACTGAGGCGATTGCCCGTTCTGTTGGTGTACGGGGATTAGTCAATATTCAATACGCCCTGGTCAGCGATGTGCTTTATGTGCTGGAAGCCAATCCGCGGGCTTCACGCACGGTTCCCTTCGTGTCAAAAGCTACCGGTGTGCCGCTGGCGAAGATTGCCTGTCTGGTTATGGCGGGAGCCAAGTTAGCTGATTTACGGCAAGCTGGCTGGCTGCCCCATGTTGATGCTGCTGGCTATTGCCCATCAACAACCAGTTCAGATACCCTGGCGGAGAGCAGCTATGTGGCTGTCAAGGAGGCAGTTTTGCCATTCAAACGCTTCCGCACCAAAACCGGGGAAGTGGTTGACACGGTGCTCGGCCCGGAAATGCGTTCCACTGGTGAGGTGATGGGGCTAGATGCTGATTTCCCGACTGCCTTTGCTAAGTCACAGGACGCGGCTTACGGCGGGTTGCCACGCAGCGGCAAAGTATTTATTTCAGTTGCCGACAGAGATAAGCGGCAAATTGTTTTCCCAGTTAAACGGCTGGTGGAGCTAGGTTTTACGGTGTTGGCAACAGCCGGTACAGCCAGTGTTTTACGCCGCAACTCAATTGCTTGCACAGTAGTTCGCAAATATTCGCAAGGGCCAGGTCCAGATGGCGAACCAACAATTGTTGAGTTGATCCGGCGCGGTGAAATCAACATGGTTATCAACACACCTTCTGGTCAGGGCGCGCGCGCTGACGGCTATGAGATTCGTGCCGCCATCACCGGATTGGACCGCCCAATTGTCACCACTGTGCAACAGCTGGCTGCCGCTGTGCAGGCAATCGAGGCTCGTCTCAAGCCGTATCAGGTAACCAGTTTGCAAGAGTTAGCTAAACCAGCTGGTTTGAACCTACCATCAGTCGATTGTTTTGAGGTATTGCCATGACAGCTTTTGGTCAGCGTTTGGCTGCAGCGATTGACCAGTTTGGTCATCTGATGGTGGGCATTGATCCGCACCCTAGTCAGCTGGCTGCCTGGGGTTTGCCCGATGACGCTAGTGGGCTGCGTCAGTTTGGCTTGCGTTTGGTGGAGGCGAGTGCAGGCCGCTGCCCCGGCGTTAAACCACAATCGGCTTTCTTTGAACGACACGGACCAAGCGGTGTGCAAGCTCTGGCGGAGGTTTTGGCGGCTGCTCGCTCAGCCGGTTTGGTGACATTGTTGGATGCTAAACGTGGCGACATCGGCTCAACCATGGCTGGCTATGGCCAAGCCTATCTAACCGATAGCTCAGCTTTTGCAGTTGATGCCCTGACGGTGGCGCCCTACCTTGGCTTTGGTTCGTTGACTCCAATCATTGACACTGCCTTGACCAATGGACGAGGTTTGTTTGTCTTGGCTTTGACCTCCAACCCGGAAGGCAGTGCGCTGCAATTGGCGCGTCGCGCCGATGGCCAAACTGTTGCCGGTGCGATCGCTGCTGCCGCCGCCCAAAGCAATGCTCAAGAAATCGCTGCCCGCACACCCAGCCAGCACACCGCATTGGGCAGCCTTGGCCTGGTGATTGGTGCCACCGCTGGGCAAGCCTTGCGGCAAAGCGAGATTGATCTTTGCAACCTTGCTGGGCCGGTGCTCGCACCCGGATTTGGTGCCCAAGGTGCCACTGCTGCAACTGTGCATGATCTGTTTAGGCCAGTGCAACACGGCCTGTTGGTACCCAGCGCGCGGGCAATTTCACAGTTTGGGCCAAAAAAGTTTGATCTGATCCAAGCAATCAGCCAAACTAATGCCGAATTATCCTTCTGACCAGGTGTTATTCATCAAAACTGCTGGTTCTGCGGACAGTTGTTGATGCTCCGACGTCAGTGTAATTACTCAAAAAATTTGAGACACGCCGCAACTCGCCAGGCCAATGCGGTTGCCTCCAGCCTGGCATCTTGCTAAGTTTGCGGCGTCCTGATCGAACTTCGACCGGAGGAGAAATACGTGACACTCCCACCTTTGACACCAGAGCAACGTGCTGCGGCACTCGAGAAGGCCGCCCAAGCGCGCCAAGCTCGCGCCGAGGTAAAAAAAGACCTGAAAGAGCGCAAGCTGACGCTCTCAGCTGTCATCAAGCAGGGGCAGGCTGACGAAACAATTGGCAAAATCAAGGTTTCAGCACTGCTGGAATCGCTGCCAGGTGTTGGCAAGGTCAAAGCTGCCAGCATCATGGCCGAAGTCGGAATATCCGACTCACGGCGGATTCGGGGTCTTGGTCCTCACCAAGCTGAAGAACTGATCAGCCGTTTCGGCTGAGCACTTCATCAAGCACAATTGCATTGCTGTAAACCCGCGTTGTCGCGATGCGGTGACGCGGGTTTACAACTGTTTGGACTACAATCTGGTCTAAAGCAATCCCAACCGAGCTATTGCGAGGAGCGTTAGTGTCCGGAACCACTGCCAAGCCAGAAGGCATCACCGACCCGCCAATTGACCAGCTGCTTGAAATCACCGACTCAAAATCCGGTTTGGTGATCTACGCAGCGCGCCGTGCGCGGCAAATCAATGGCTACTATGCCCAGTTGAACGAAGGTTTGCTGGAGTATGTTGGGCCGCTGGTTGATGTGACCGCCCAAGAAAAGCCGCTGTCGATTGCGATGCGTGAAATCAACCAAGGCTTGTTGACTATGGCACCAACCGGCGAGTAAGTCCCGAGCCTTGGCACGCCTGATTGGTGGAGTGGGCGGTGGTATCGCCGCCTACAAAACGGCCACTTTGATTCGTCAGCTGGCGCGCGCCGGTCATCAGATTCGAGTTGTGCCAACCGAGGCTTCTTTGCATTTTGTTGGGGTAGCCACCTGGCAAGCTTTGAGCGGCGAAATCGCTACATCTTCAGTTTTTGACCATGCTGATTATGCCAACCACATTGCTTTGGCACAGCAGGCAGATTTGGTAATAGTTGCCCCGGCAACAGCTGATCTTTTAGCTAAACTGGCGCATGGATTAGCCGATGACCTGCTGACCTGCACAATCTTGGCTACCTGCGCACCGGTGCTGCTGGCACCAGCTATGCACACCCAAATGTGGCTGAACCCAGCCACACAAGCCAATCTGCAAACTTTGACTGCACGCGGTTTTCGATTAATTGGCCCAGGCCAGGGGCCTTTAGCTGGTCCGCCCAGCCAGCCGGATAATCCGGCAGGGCCGGGACGCATGAGTGAACCACTGGAGATTGCCGAGGCAGCAGCCGCATTGCTTCAGCCACATCAGCCTCTACGTTGCTACCGTGTGCTAATTACCGCTGGCGGTACACATGAACCAATTGACCCAGTGCGTCACCTGGCCAACGGTTCGTCCGGCCGCCAAGGTTTTGCTTTAGCGAAGACTGCTCGGCAACTCGGTGCCACTGTCGACTTGGTAGCTGCCAATAGTTTGCTGCCGACACCCTTTGGGGTGACTCGTCATGATGTAGTAACTGCCGCTCAAATGCACCAAGTGGTGATGAATCTGGCAGCCGACTGCGACATTGTGGTGATGGCGGCAGCCGTCGCCGATTTTACGTTAGCTGAGCCCGGCTCGGTCAAGCTGAAACGGTCAGGCCGTGATGGTTTGACATTGCATCTGGTACCAACTGTTGACATTTTGGCTGAGTTAGTGGGGTCGCGTCAGGAGCGGCAAATAATTGTTGGTTTCGCCGCCGAGACTGACTCGACCGATCAACAACTATTAGCTGCTGGGAGCGCCAAAGCCCGTTCCAAAGGCACTGATTTATTGGTATTGAACCAGGTAGGGCCAGGAATTGGGATTGCTAGCCAGAATAATCGAGTCTGGCTGCTCAACCACCATGGTGAGCAGGTTGGGCAAGCTGATGGCAGCAAAAAGCATGTTGCTGAGGTAATCATGTCACACCTGTGCGCTATGGTCACTGGTCATGAAAGCAACTGACAGCACCCGTCTGTTCACCTCCGAATCGGTGACAGCCGGACACCCAGACAAGCTTTGTGATCAGATTTCTGACGCTATTTGCGATGATCTATTAGCTCAAGACAAATCATCCCGAGTAGCCATTGAAGCATTAGTTACCCCAGGTCAGGTCCACGTTGCTGGTGAGGCGCGGACTGGCGGGTTTTCCGAAATCCCGGAAATTGTGCGCGATGTATTGCTGCGCGTTGGCTATGACCGTGCCGAAGCCGGCATTGATGGTTACTCCTGTGGTGTTTCAGTGTCAATCCATGGGCAATCACCCAATATCGCTGGCGGGGTTGAGCAAAGTTGGGAAGCCCGCAGCGGCTCACAAGACCGCCGTGACCAGCAAGGTGCTGGTGATCAAGGATTGATGTTTGGTTATGCCAGTGATGAGACAGACAGTCTCATGCCAATGCCTATCCATGCTGCACACCAACTAGTGCGGGCTTTGGCGAAGGCCCGCCAAACCGGACTGGTTGAAGGTTTACGTCCAGATGGCAAAAGCCAGGTCACTGTGCGTTACCAAAACGATTCGCCGGTGGCGGTGGCAGCGGTTGTGCTTTCCGCTCAGCATGAACCTGGTTGGCAGCTTGAACAGTTGCGGCAGGTGTTGCTGGAACGAGTGATTGAGCCAACCCTTGTCCAAATCGGTTTGCCGTTGGCTGACGGTCGGGTATTAGTCAACCCGGCTGGTCGTTTTGAGATTGGTGGACCGGCTGGTGACACTGGGTTGACCGGACGCAAAATCATTGTTGATACCTACGGTGGTATGGCACGACACGGCGGTGGCGCGCTTTCCGGTAAGGATCCTTCAAAAGTTGACCGTTCCGGTGCGTATGCAGCGCGTTGGGTCGCTAAAAACTTGGTGGCAGCCGGTTTGGCCAAACGTTGCGAAGTTCAGGTGGCCTACGCAATTGGGGCAGCTCGACCAGTGGGCATCGCGGTGGACAGCTTTGGCACTGGTCAGGTGCCAGATTCCGAATTGGTCAGGGCGGTCGCAGCGGTGTTTGATTTGCGGCCATTGGCAATCATTGAAGAACTTGATCTGCTCAATTGCCGTTTTTTGCCAACTGCTGCCTACGGTCATTTTGGACGGGTTGAACCGGGTTTTTCCTGGGAGCAGACCAACCGGGTGGCGGCATTGCAGGCTGTTGTGGGTGCATGACCACAGCCGCAGCCTTACCAGTGGCGCGTTGCTGTCTTGATTTACCGCAAGTACATCTTGACCGCCTGTTTGACTACCAGTTAACCGCTCAAACCTTGGCTGAAGCGGCTGTCGGTGTGCGGGTGCGGGTGCCTTTTGCCGGGAGGTTGGTCAGTGGTTATCTAATTGAGATAGCCGAACGCAGCCAATACTCTGGCCGACTGGCTCCACTGCGCCAAATTGTCAGCAATGTCCCCGTGCTCAGCCCACCGATCTGGCAGCTGGCTGGCACGGTGGCGCAGCGTTTGGCCGGTTCCAGCGCTGATGTGCTGCGTCTGGCTATCCCGCCGCGCCGCGCCCACATTGAACGCGATCATTGGCCGGATTTGTTGGCCAGTGCTGCACCTAGCCCAGCCAATCAGCCAGTCGGCCAGACAGGCAATGTCAACGTAGCTAGTGATGCAAGTCAGCCCTATTTTCAGGTCTGGCAGCAATATGACGGAGGGCCAGCTTTTCTCAAACATTTGGCCGATGCCGCAGCCCCCCGCGCTGTTTTCAGCGCCCTACCTTGGGGTGCGACTGCGGCTGGGCAAGCGCCCGGTTGGATGTCAGCGATCATTGGTGCGGTGGTGGCCACCTTACGTTCAGGGCGCACAGCGAGTGTCAGCTTGCCCGAGGTAGCGCTGGTCAAGCAGGTAGAACCCCTGCTCAAAGCGGCAGTGGTGGCAGAACAGTGGGCTTCCAGCATTGTTGCCCGTTTAGTTGCCGAGGATGGCCCGGGGGAGCGTTACCGCTCATTTTTATCGCTGCTGGCAGGTCAATCATTAGTTGCGCTGGGTACACGTTCGGCGGTCTGGGCTCCTTTGGAGAAACTTGGTTTAGCTGTGATATGGGACGATTGCGCAGGGACGCACCGTGAACAACGGGCACCTTTTCCGCATTCGCGGCAAGTTTTGGCTTGGCGGTGTACACAGCAGCAGGCTGGTTTGCTAATTGGTGGGGTGGGTCGCAGCGTCCAAGCGCAATGGCTGCTTGAGGCCGGATGGGCCAAACAAATCAAAGCTCGCCGTCAAACCTTACGAGCGGTTGCGCCGCACTGTTGGGTGCCTGATCAAACAAGCCTTGGTGCGCAGCATCCGGGTATTCGTTTGCCGGGAGTGGTGCATCGGATGTTGCAGCGTCAGCTGCTGAGCGGCCCGGTGTTGATCCAAGTGCCCAGGGCTGGCTATTTGCATTCCTGAGCTTGCGTGCGCTGCCGTACGGCAGCGCGGTGTGGCCATTGCCACGGGCCATTGACCTTGCCTTCACAACAAGCTAACCAGGCGGTTTGCAGCTGGTGTGGCCAGTTGACAGGAGCATCAGCTTGCCCCCAGTGCGGCGCAGTGGGTTGGCGTTCAGTGCAAATTGGTGCCCGGCGTACCGCTGAAGAATTCGGTCGAGCTTTTGCTGGTGTGCCAGTGGTGTTGTCTTCGGCTGAAGCCAGCCATGGGGTGATTGCGCAAGTCGGCAGCGAACCAGCTGTGGTGGTAGCCACCCCACGGGCTGAACCAACCGCCCCCGGCGGCTACGCCGCCGCAGCTTTGCTGGACGGCTGGTTGACCAGTGCAGTGGGCGGTTTAGAAGCCAGTGTGTTGGCATTGGGACGGTGGCTTGCTGCCGCCTGTTTAGTGCGCCCAGCTGCTGCCGGTGGAGTGGTGGCATTGGTTGGTGAACCAGCATTGCGTCCAGCCCAAGCCCTGGTGCGTTGGGACCCGCAAGGCTTAGCTGCCCGCGAACTGGCGGAACGTCAAGAACTTGGTTTACCGCCATCGGTCATTTTGGTGGCGATCACTGGTGCGGGCGGTTTAGCCGAGCAGTTCGTTGCAACAATAGACATAACTAAGGCCAGCTTTACCATTTTGGGACCAATGCCAGTGGATTCCTCTAATCAACGTTGCTTGCTCAAAACCAGTCTTGATCAAGGCCGGAAGCTGGTTCAAGCCGTGCGAGCGGCTCGGGCACGTTGGTATATGGCAAGCAATCCGGGGATTGTGCGGATTGAAGTTGACCCCGAACTATGACCGGCTTGCCAACAACTTGGCCCCGCCAAAGCCCCGCGCTGCTGGCCGGCATGAACCAGTTGCGTCGCAAGCTGATATGGCAGCAAATCGAAAAAAACAGTTAGGGACTAGCAGGAGATTTCGGCAACGTTCGGCCGGCAATTGGCGCTACGGTTGATCAGTCATGGTTTCCCAATCCGATGCCGCCGAGCGGCTTATCAACCTGGTTATTGCTCTGAGCAATACAGCCCGGCCACTGACTAAGTGGCAGATCCGTCAACGGGTCGCTGGCTATGATGCTGGCGGCGACGCGGCCATCTTTGATCGCCTATTTGAACGCGATAAGCAGCGTTTACGTGACCAATTGGGCATACCGGTGGAAACCGTGATAGACCC
>JAIRPS010000188.1 GCA_031256885.1 Bifidobacteriaceae bacterium
TGCCTCCAAACCACAACGTATTCAAGGATCTTGGATTGGTGAATCGGAGATTCGCGCAGTTGTCAGTCACGTTAAATCCCAAGGCAAGCCGCAGTATCGCCCTGATGTGGTTGCGACTGCCGCCGCCCGTCAGGTCGATGACGATATTGGCGATGATCTTGAACTGCTGTTGCGTGCGGCTGAGCAGGTCATTACCACCCAGTTCGGTTCAACCTCAATGTTGCAGCGTAAGCTGCGTGTTGGTTTTGCCAAGGCGGGACGCCTGATGGACTTATTAGAGTCTCGTGGCATTGTTGGTCCTTCCGAAGGCTCCAAAGCACGTGATGTGCTGGTTGGTCCGCAAGGTCTTGATGATGCGCTTGCTTTACTCAGCGGACAAGTCAACCCGCCAAGCGAATTACCTGATCAAACGGCTGACATTGCGGAGTTAGAAGATTTCATTGCGGCGCAACCGGGGGAGGAACAACCCTCGAATTGGCAACAAGATTCGGCTGAGTCATCTAGGCTGGGGGGGTGTCCGTGACGCCCACCGATTCGGCCCTGGCCAATACTGACAGGCCAGTGCCCCTGATCAACATTGCCAACGGTTTAACCGTGCTGCGAATCGTTTTAGTGCCTGTAGTTGCTCTGACTTTGCTGCAAGCGCCCAATAACCCTGACGAGGCTACCTTTCGTTTAACCGCCACTGCTGTGTTTTTACTGGCAGCCATGACTGACCATTGGGATGGCAGGCTGGCTCGTCGGCGCGGACTGATCACTGATTTTGGCAAGATTGCTGATCCAATTGCTGATAAAGCACTGATGCTGACTGCTTTGGCGGTGCTCTCTGCCATAGGCGAGCTGTCTTGGCTGGTTACCTGTGTGATTGCGTTACGCGAAATCGGTGTCACTGTATTGCGTTTTGCAGTGATTCGACGAGCAGTCATACCGGCTTCGCTGGGCGGCAAGATCAAAACGGTGGTGCAAATCATCGCCATCGCCTTATACATTTTGCCATTGACCCAAACATGGCAAACCCTGATTGCCCAGCTGGCAATGATTGCTGCCTTGGCTTTGACGATCGCTACTGGGGCTGAGTACGTTTTCCAAATTTTCGGAATTTTAGCCGCGGCACGCGCTGAAAGGAAACAAGGAGCTAAATGATGCCACTTCACTATGACGACGTTGAATCAGACCTGACTGAACGAGTTGATGCGGTCCACCGCCTGCTGCGCAGTCGCCATTGGACAATCGCTACTGCCGAATCGATGACTGGTGGCCTGCTGGCTGGGGCATTGATTTCGGTGCCGGGTGCTTCAGCAGTGGTCAAGGGAGGGTTGGTTGCTTACAGCGATCAGCTGAAAACCAGTCTGCTCGGCATTGACCAGGCGTTACTTGACGAGCAAGGCCCGGTCACAGCGGCGGTTGCTGAACAAATGGCTTTGGGTGCTAGCGAACTGTTGGGTGCCGATGTTGTGGTCTCAACAACCGGTGCTGCCGGGCCGGAATACTTGGCCGGCACCAAACCAGGCTCAAGCTACGTGGCCGTAAAACTGCCGGGCGTTGAGGTCGCGGTACGGGCGGTTCGTCTCAAAGGTGACCGCCAGCAAGTGCGTGTGCGCACCGTGGCACGAGCCTTAGAACTAGTTGAAGCATCTTTGAGACAGGCCGTTTAACCTGCTAGAATGCCACTGGAAATTTTTCCGGTGGCTGTGGGAATACTGCTGCGGTGTTGGTTGTTGTGCTAGGCGATGAGTACCAACCAGCATTCCACCTGTCATGTCCCAACTAGTTGTCCCACCCCAAACCGAAGAATGCACGGTAGAGGCCAGTTAGCTACCGTTGACTCCATCCCCCATCACATGCCCATAACGATGAGCCGTCGGGCTACCCCACGGTTCACCTCACCAGGAGGGAGAAGGGTTACCTTGGTATTGTTGCGCAACGAGCTTGGCGGCGTGCTGCGTGATGCTCGCATCCGCCAAAGACGCACTTTGCGTGATGTCGCAACGTTGGCGCAGATCTCTCTTGGCTACTTATCAGAGATTGAACGTGGTCAAAAAGAAGCATCTTCTGAACTGCTGGCAGCGATTTGTTTGGCCTTGGAAGTGCCGCTCTGGTCAATTTTGCGTGAAGTATGTGACCGTGTCACAGTCTATGAGGATGCGACAATGCCGCGCACGGTACCTGACGAGTTTGTGTTTGAAGACGATGATTTTGTGTTTGAAGACGATTTTGCGTTGCTTGATGAAGATGATTTCATGTTAGATGATGAGCTGGCTGAATCAGGTTCCTACAAACTAGCTAAGGTCTAAAAGTATTTTGCACAACCATGCGGTTTGTTTCCCCGAGATTGCTCAGGGAAACAAACCACACTCTGAACTGCAGTAATGCCGGACATCCGCTAGGTGCGTGTTGTCTCCAGCACATCAATTGGATCCATGTGAACAGCCCGGTAGCTTGGGTAAGCGCATGCGATCAGGAGCACTACTGTTTGCCCAAGCAATGCTTGACTGATCACTGACTGGTTGGTGATGTTGGCGTGAACTTGAAATGATTGCCAAGCAAAATCGTCAATCACTCCAGCCAGGCATGCCAAGGTTGTGATGGCTAGGGCGGTTCCCAGTACAACCACTAAAGCTACATCGCTAACCACAAGAGTGGCAATTTGACGTGTGCGAGCCCCAACAGCGCGAGCCAACCCAAAGAACCACAGACGGTTGCGCACACTGATCAAGGTGGCAACAAGTAAACCCAACGCCCCAAGCAGCATTACGCCCCAACCAATGATTCCGTACACCACACCGATGCCTTGGGCAGCCTGGCGCGTACTTTCAGCCGGGTCAAAATGTGTGGCTTCCAGTTCCAGATATTCAGGCAACTCACCCCAAAGCAGTGCCGGTTCAGTGAAAGCCTGTTTCAACAGTGCGCTGATCTGCTCTGTTTCATTCTCAGTGCGCCCAGTGGTGACCACCAATGTGTACTCGGTGGGAGCGGTACCGGCAGATAAAATACTGCTGCGGTACTCATCTGAGAGGTATAAGCCAGACAGCCAACGCTTCTGGTCACGTTTGCTGGGCAGGTAGAGCGCATCAGGTGGTACAACTGAACCAAGGAAGCACAATTGCGTATCTGAAGGTAAACCCTCACCCGAAGGCAGGTCAATTTG
>JAIRPS010000215.1 GCA_031256885.1 Bifidobacteriaceae bacterium
GATCACTATACTTTGACTGTTACTTTACGCGGCTCGGCTGCTGCCGGTTTTCCCGAAAGCTGGACCACCGAAGTCAGCTTTGATCCAACCGGTGCGGTTTACAACCAGTGGGGTCTTCCAGTAGCAGGGGCAACTGTCTCCCTATTGCGTGAGGATCAAGGTGAGTTCAAGCTTGCGCCAGCCGCCGCGATCAATCCAGGACAGAACAACCCGCAAACCACCACCACCGACGGGGTTTTCCTCTGGGATCCGATGCCTGGTAACTACAAGATCATTGCGCAAGCTCCCAACGCAACTGTGGATAAAGAACTTGCTGAAATGTCAATGCCACCCAACCGCACCGGCTTAATTATTACGATGAACGTTGCTGGTGCCCAACCGCCGCAACCGGCACAAAAACCCACTTTCACATCACCGCAAGCCGGTGCGGCTGTCAAACTCGACCCAATTATTTGGCCAGATGGGTTGAACGTGATTGAAGAAGTAATTACCTGGCAGGTTGACGGTGTGCCACTATTATTTGGCCATAACATTAATCTACCAGTACACCTCGGCGGGCAACGCTTGACTGCTAGCATCCGCGCCCATGTTACTAGGCAGAAAAACTTCTCAGGCATTGCACCGCAACTAGCTACCGGAACCCGGGAAAACCACAACTTCACCAGCTTCACATATGAGATAGATGCTGGCACAATTGCGGCAGATCCGACTTGGCAAGCTGTCATAAGCATACCGCCGCCCGGCACTGAAGAACCCAGCCAACCAGCGGCAACGCCCTCAGCTAACTCAACAATTCAAGCACCCAAAACCCCAATCAAAAAACTGGTCAAGACACCCAAACCAAAAATTAAAGGCAAGTTGAAGGTTGGCCAGAAATTGAAAGTCACGCCAGGTAAATGGGATTCTGGGGTAAAATTATCCTACCGCTGGTATTTGTCTGGTAAAGCAATTAAAGGTGCAACCAAAACCAGTCTAAAACTGACCTCAAAAATGGTTGGAAAACGTTTAACAATCAAAGTCACTGGCAAACGAAGTGGCTACCAAAGCATCACCAAAGTGTCGGCAAAAACCGCCAAAGTGAAGCGAAAATAGGTGCACATTCGCCAACCGGTGCGAAGGTCAAACCGCCAAGTTGCCTAAACGGCCAGCCGGGGCAGTAAGCTGTTGTCATGACAACTATCCCTGACCCAATGACAGCCCCACCGTTACGCTGGGGCTTCATGAGCACCGGCTGGATTTGCCAGACTGTTTGCCAAGCGATGCGTGAGGCTACGCGCCAAATTCCAGCCGCCATCGGCTCACGCGATTTAGCTAAAGCCCAAGCGTTCGCTGAGCAGCATGGCATTGCCGCCGCGCATGGCAGCTACGAGGATTTGGTGAACGATCCGACAGTGGACATTGTTTACATCGGTACACCATACTCCGAGCATTTCGCAAACGCTCGCCTTGCTTTGGAGGCGGGTAAGCCAGTGTTGCTTGAAAAATCTTTCACACTAACGCAAGCCGAAGGCCAACAATTAGCTGACTTGGCTGCGCAGCGTGGGCTTTTCTTGATGGAAGCAATGTGGACACGGTTTTTGCCGCACCAGCGTGAGCTGAGGCAACGCATCGCAGATGGTGCTTTAGGGGAACTGATCACGGCTGTAGCTGACCACGGTTCACGTGATCCGATAGACCCAACCGGTCGTTTCTACGGTAAACACTTAGGTGGCGGCTCGCTTTACGACCGGGGCATTTACCCGGTGTCTTGGATTGTTGACTTGTTTGGTTTGCCAGACAGCGTGCAAGCATACGGCCAACTCACCGCCACAGGCGTTGATGCTGACATGTCCGCGATTCTTGGTTACGCCAAACGTGGTGCTCAAGCTTTTGCTAACTCGTCAATTCGCGCCCGTACCCCCTGGACTGCCTGGTTGGCTGGCAGCAAGGGCAGGGTAGTAGTTGAAGAGTTCTGGCATCCCACCACGCTGCAGTTGTACTTAGGTGATGCGGCGGTTGAAGTTTGGCAATACCCCGTGCGCAGTCACGGCTATGAATACGAATTAGCTGCCGTAGCCGAGGCGGTCACAGACGGTTTGTTGACCCACCCAATTATGCCAAGTGACCAAACTGTAGCAATTCTTGGCATTCTCGATCAGATTCGCAACCAGCTGAAAATGACTTGGTGAGCAACCTGCAGTTGCCCCTGGCCACACCCTGATGGCAAGACGGGTATACTGACTGGTCGCACCGGGGTGTGGCGCAGCTTGGTAGCGCGCTTCGTTCGGGACGAAGAGGTCGTGGGTTCAAATCCCGCCACCCCGACTCGGTAGGGCCGTGACCAGCGGAAACGCTGGGCTGTCGGTCTTGGCTTTCCGCTGGGATCGCCAGATGCGTGCATTATGTGTAGGTGCGCAGGCGGCACCCCTGCGAGAGAGTTGGAAAGCGGCTCCTGACCGGGCGTGCAACCTGGTTATGGAGCTCAAAGAGCGCCCCACCATGGTCCAGTGTCGCGTTCCGTATGGGCGTGCCGCAGGTGCGTCCACCGGGAGGTCACCGCTTCAGACAGAAGCACGGCGCACCTGTCTGGAGACGTCATAGTGTCGGAGGTTGGTGACACAATGGAGAACACGGTGCGACACGTCCGCGCACCGGGCATTGCCACGTTATGGAAACTGCCGGCGCATGCTGGCAAGTGTTTGATTTGAGGGAGAGTGCCGTGACAAGCGACATATCGGGCCAACGCGAAACCCGCGAGGAGACGGTCGCGCTGTTGGCGCTATTGCGGACGGCTCCCCGTGGAGTGACTTGGGGTGACATCGCTGGCGAAGTCCGCCTCACAGGGTCGGCGTTGGCAGTTCTGGATAAGACACGGGACCCTCAGGGAACGCTGTTTGATCCAGCCCTCGATGAAGCGATACGCCAAGCGGAGACCGATCTTTGCGTGTGGGACAAGGCAGGACTCAACCTTGTGACCGTGCTGTCCGACGTGTATCCGGTCCGTC
>JAIRPS010000191.1 GCA_031256885.1 Bifidobacteriaceae bacterium
AGCTGGCACTGCCGCCACTTTTGCGGAGGTCATTCGCCGGGAGCTGAGCGACGGCGCGGCTGCGACCAGACGTTGTGTGTAGGGATGGCGGGGTGCTTGCAAAATCCCTAAAGAAGGACCTGATTCAACAATCTCACCACGATACATCACAACAAGGTGTTCGGCACGTTCAGCGGCTAAGCCAAGATCATGGGTAATCAGCAAAGTGGCTGTATCTAAACCCTTGGTTAGGTTACCTAAATGATCAAGGATTTGGCGTTGCACTGTCACATCTAAAGCCGATGTTGGTTCGTCCGCAATGAGCAAGGCTGGCCGGGCTGCTAAACCCATCGCAATCAAAGCGCGTTGGCGCATGCCACCGGAGAACTCGTGCGGATACTGCCGGGCACGACGCGCAGCATCCGGTAAACCTGCTTCGCTGAGCAGACCAGCCACGCGGTCTTTAGCTGTACAGCCGGTGACGTAACGGACCGCTAAAGCATCGGCATCGTCCAAACCGGCTAGGCGCAGCGCGGCGGTGACTTCCATGCGTGTGGAGAAGCCCACCACCAGTTTTTTATCTAAAGCATCCAGGTCAATCCCGGGGCGTTCCCGCAATTCGGTGAATAGCTCGTTGCGGCCTTTAGAGCCGAGATAAAGCCGGCCTTCTGGCGTGTCGGTGATTTTTTCGCCAGAAAGTACGTCAACCAGGTGTTGGTAGGTGGAACGGGAAACATCAATATTGTTAGCTTTGAGTGCTTCACGTACCTGAAAACCGATCTTCCAGACCGGGTTGAGGTTGGACATTGGGTCTTGGGGGACCATGCCAATTTTTGAGCCGCGCAGTTTGACAAACTCTTTTTCGCTGATGCTGGCAATGTCTTTACCGTCAAACAGAATCTGCCCACCAGTGACCTTGCCGGTGCCGGGGAGTAAGCCAATCACAGCGTGCGCGGTGGTTGATTTACCGGAACCGGACTCGCCCACAATGGCCACGGTTTGCCCCGGGTATACCACCAAGTTGGCACCGCGCACAGCCTCAAGCGGGCCGGCGGATGTTTGGAAGCTGACGCTGAGGTCACGCAGTTCAAGCAGCGGCTGACGGCGCTGGTTGGGGCTAGCAGTCGGGTTGATTTGGTCGGTCATTGTGCTCTCCTTCACCGCTTGGCTGACTTCGGATCTAAAGCGTCACGTACTACATCACCAAGCATGATGAAAGCCAAAACGGTCAACGCTAGCGCGCCAGCCGGATAAAACAGCACTTCAGGCTGGATGCGTAGGGCCTTTTGGGCGGTGGCAATGTCATGCCCCCAGGAGGGGATGGACGTTGGCAAACCAATTCCGAGGAAGGACAGGGTTGCTTCAAGCACAATGAAGGTGCCTAGCTGAGTGGTGGCGGTGATAATGATCGGAGCTAGCGAGTTGGGCAGAATGTGCCGCAGCAAAATGCGGAATCGTCCCAAACCAAGCGCCCGCGAAGCGGTGACAAAGTCAGACTGTTTGGTTGAGATGGCCGCGCCCCGGGCAATGCGTGCCACTGAAGTCCAAGCGAACATGGCAATCACTGCCACCATTGATAAGGCGGTGGCATGGTCGCGGAAAACCTGCATAACCACCACAGCAGCCAGCACAATTGGTAGTGCGAAGAAAATGTCGGTGACCCGTGCCAGGATCGCATCAACCCAGCCGCCGTAGTAGCCGGCTAATAATCCAATCGCTGTGCCAATCAAAGCCACTGCCAGGGCTGACAGCACACCAACTTGCAACGATGTGCGAGCGCCGTACACCACATGCATCATGATGTCGCAGCCTTGGGAGTCGAAGCCGAAGGGATGGCCTGGTTCGGGTGGCAACAAGTGCCGTGCCAGCGGGCAAGGCCCGGGCCGTTCACTGGTAAACAGGCTCGGGAATAAGGCCATTACCAGCAGAAAAATAATCAGTGCAACTGACACCCAAAACAGTGGCCGGCGGCGTAGTGCCCGCCAGGCATCAGCCCAAAAAGAAGAAGCGGGACCGCCCGTACGTAACTCGTCAACCGCACCGAGCTGGGCTTTGGTGGGGTCAGCGAACTGATGGGCTTGGCTGAGCAGGCTTTCGCGGGAATGGTCACTTGGCATAGCGAATCCTCGGGTCGAGCAAGGCATAGAGTAGGTCAACTAACAAATTTGCCAGCATGAAAACAATCACCAAGATTGTTACCAAAGCCACCACAGTGTTTGGTTCACCTTGGATAATGCCCTTGTAGAGGGCGCGACCAACCCCGGGAACGTTGAAAACACCTTCGGTAACAATCGCTCCGGCCATCAAAGCCCCCAGGTCTGCCCCCAGGAAGGTCACCACTGGAATCAGTGAGTTACGCAAAATGTGTACGGTAACCACGCGCGGGCGGCTCAAACCTTTTGCGGTGGCGGTACGGACGTAATCAGCCGTCGTGTTTTCAAAGATTGATGTTCTGGTCAAGCGTAAGACGTAGGCGTATGACACGGCTGACAAGGTCATGGCTGGCATGGTTAAACTCTTCAATGAGACAGTGGCTCCAACCGTTGGCGGGAACCAGCCTAACTTGACCCCGAGGAAGAACTGCAGCACAAAGCCAATCACAAAGGTTGGTACAGCAATCACCAGCAGCGAGATCACCAGGAAAGTCGAGTCAAAAATACCGCCCCGGCGCAGGCCGGCAATCACACCGGTAATCACGCCAAGCACTGCTTCGAGCACCAGGGCATAGCAGGCCAACTTAACGGTTACGGGGTACGCCTGGGCAACGATCTCAATAACCGGACGCCTGGTGTATGCGGTACCGAAGTCGAAGGTGAAAACACCCTTGAGGTAGTAGAGGTATTGGACAATGAAGGGTTTGTCCAAATGGTGTTCAATGCGTAGCTGCTCAGCCACCTGCGGGGCCAAGCCACGGTCCCCGCCAAGAGCGGCAATTGGGTCGCCTGGCATCAAGAACACCAGTGCATAGATCAGCAGTGTCGCGCCAAAAAACACCGGTATCAACTGCAACACGCGGCTGCCGATGTAACGCGCCATGGGTCATCTCCCTTCCGACGTGGGACCGGGGTGGGCCGCCGGTTTATGCGGCCCACCCCGGTATCAATAGCATCAGATCATCTCACAAATGGCTACCTTATGTAAAGGTTTTACCACGGGTTGATCTGGTTAGCCTGCTCCCACAACTCCTTGGCTTTCTCCGGGTTGTACTGCAGTACTTCACTGCCAGGAACCGAATCGCTCCAGCCGCTGATCACCGGGGAGGTGAAGTCAGATGCCGGTGAACGAGTACCGGAGAAAATCTTGTCGCAGATTTCGGCGCGGTTGATAGCCATGGAGATGGCCTGGCGGCGCAGTTTGCCTTCATCGCCCTGGAAGTGGTCAAGCCACTGCGGAATGGTGAAGGACTGGAACACAGCCGCCGGCTGGTTGACGTAACGACCAGCGAAATCAGTCTGATAGGTGGGCAGGCCAGATTCTGGCATTGCATCAAGAATGTCAAGGTTACCGGCCTGGACATCAGCATAAGCAGCGTCCATTTCGGGGTAGAAAATCAGCGTGGTGCCATTGTTGGAAACCTTCTGCTGGCCCTTGTAGTTCGGGTTGGGAACCAATGCAATCGACTCTTCGTGCTTCCAGGCGTTGTCGCCATCAAGCTGGTAGGGGCCGTTGCCAATTGGGTGTTCGCCGAACTCGTCGGTCACTTTGCCGTCCTTGTCGAAAGCTGATTCAGGCAGCGGCGCAAACGCCGAATAACCTAAGCGCAGCGGGAAGTCCGCTTCAGCCTGCTTGAGGGTAACGGTGAAGGTAAGGTCATCAACCTTCTTCAAACCGGCGTCCTTGATGTGCGTGTCTTCGTCATAGCTGAAGCCTTCAATACCTTCAAAGAAGTAGGAGCTCAACCGCTCGTTTGACAGCAGTGCGCCATCGTCCCAAGCGTTGATGAAAGAATCGGCGTTAACCTTGCTGCCATCGGAGAAGGTCCAGCCATCAGCCACCTTAATGGTGTAGGTCTTTGAGTCGTCGGTGGTGATTGATTCAGCAACTTCGTTGTGAACCGCACCCGAGCCGTCGTAATAAACCAGGCCGGAGAAGATTAGGTCAAGCACCTTGCCGCCTTGAACCTCATTGGTCAATGAGGGAATCAGCGGGTTCTGCGGTTCACCCGCATTAGCAGTGACAATGCCACCATCTTCGGTCTTGGTGACCTCATTGTAAATGGGCACAGACTTCCAGTTGAATACAACATTTTCAACCTTCTCGCCCCAAACGCCGGTAACGTTTTGGTACCACAGTGGGATAGCTGGCAAATCGGTGAACAGAACAGTTTGGGCCTGCTGCAACAGCGAGTTTGCTTCATCAACTGACTTGGCGTTATTTGCCTGATTGATCAGATCGTCAAATTCAGTGGTGGAGTAGTCGCCGTCATTTGAACCAGCCTTGGTGTAATACAACGGGCCAAGGAAGTTGTTCAAGCCGGGATAGTCCGCCTGCCAACCGGTGCGGAAGGCGGTTTGGATCTCACGCTTGGTGATCGCGTCACGGAATTCTTTGAATGTCGGGTAGGGATTGCCTGTTGCATTGATGCCCAAAGTTTGAGCAATCGAGTTAGTCACGGCGGTCACCCACGGTTCGTGGGCGGCATCCGCATTGTAGGCAATCTGGAATGGTGTGTCTGAGGCAGGTTGATCAGCTGCTGGTGCGCTCTGCTCGGCGGACTGTGCGTCCCCGGCTGGCGCAGAGCTGGCATCGTTATCTGCCTTCTTGCCGCCACAGGCCGCCAACGATAGGGCGGTCAGGGCGGCCACGGTAATGGCTGCCAATCGAGATGGCTTGTGGATCATGAGGGTTTTCCCTTCCTTTTTGCGGTTAGCACGGCGGCTGCGCTTGCGGGCGCCGATGGCCTAGAAAGATAGCCATAGCATCGCTGCGGCGAAATCGGGGGCCAAGTCGCCAAGTCTAGCAGGCTGGTCAATAACCAGCCGACCAGTGACATAACTTAGCATCTGACCAGCACGCCTTTTACTGACGAACGGCCGCCCGCAATGCCCGACGCCGATTGCGGGCCAAAGCCTGCTCAGCTGGATCGGGTAATGGCACGGCAGCGATCAGCGCCTTAGTGTAGTCCTGCTGCGGGTTGCGCAGCACAGCATTACCGCTGTCCAGCTCAACGAGCTGGCCATCTTTCATCACGGCAATGCGATCCGCCAACATATCCACCACTGCCAAATCATGGGTGATGAACAAGCAGGCGAAGCCCATTTGATGTTGGAGGCGCACAAACACCTCCAGTACTTTGGCCTGGACGGAAACATCCAGGGCGGAGGTTGGCTCATCGGCCACAACTAGCTCGGGGCCAATCGCTAAAGCGCGCGCTAACGAGACGCGCTGGCGCTGCCCACCAGATAACTCATGGGGGAAGCGGCTTGCGAAATCGGCTGGCAGCTCAACGGCATCGAGCAATTCAGCGACACGGTCGTGGCGATCCGCCTTAGTGCCGATATGGTGTACGCGCATCGGTTCGGCGATGCATGCCTCGACGCTCAGGCGCGGGTTCAACGATGCTGCCGGGTCTTGGAAAACAAAACCGACGCGGCGGCGTAAAGCGCGCAAGTCTTTGGCAGATATACCTTGCAATTCGGTGCCGAGCACTTTGATTGAACCGGCGGTCGGTTCTTGTAAACC
>JAIRPS010000227.1 GCA_031256885.1 Bifidobacteriaceae bacterium
ATCTGTTCTTCATCTGCTTAGGGCCGGAACAGCAAGGCGCTACTGACGTTGGGCTGTATGAAGCTTGGATGAATGATGCCAAGACTAACGGTGTATGGCCGGTGCGTGACCTGACCAACTGGGTGTACCCGGCCGCGGCTGTTTTACCAATGATTTGGGCCAAGTTGGGCCACGATTTGACGCACTTTTCCTTCATGGTTAGTTGGCTGAGCCTAATCACCGTTTTTAACGCCCTAGCCTGCCTAGCCATGTGGTTGATGGCTGGTCGGCGGCGCGCTTTGCTGGGCATTGCTGCGTGGATTGTTTTCCTGGCGTTACTTGGCCCAACAGCCTTATCGCGGGTTGATTCAGCCGCCGCACCACTGATTGTGATAGGTCTGGCCGCCATTCCTGTGGCCATTCCTTTAGCAACCAGCCTGCTTACCTTGGGTGCCTGGGTCAAGGTGGCACCTGGCGCCGTGGTTTTACCGCTCTTGATGGGTACGCGCCGCTCGGTTTTACGTGTGGTAGTACCTGGGCTGGCAGTTTGTTTAGCGGTGCTGGGCGTAGCGGTCGCTTTTGGTTGCAAACCTTCCGCAGTGTTGGGCTTTTTTGGCCGCCAAGCAGGTCGTGGTTTGCAGCTCGAATCGGTTGCAGCCACGCCGTTTGTGATCTCACGCGCCCGCCAACATATTGAGATTGCCCAGTTCAATAACGATCTTGGCACCTACGAGACGCAGTCAGCCCAAGCTAACGGTGTCGCTGGCCTGCTTGACCTGGTGTTGGTTGCTTTGGCGGTCGCAATCGCCTTGCTGGTGTTGCGCGCCCGTTTGCGTGGTGCCTGGCAGCTGGTGCATGGCAAGACAAAGCCGCTGGGCAGTTGGCGTGCCCGTTTCCAGGCTGTTCGCCAAGACCAGCACGGTAAAGCGACACCGCATAATCAGCGTGAAGTGTTGATGGTGGCAGCTTTGGCAGCTTTGACCGCCATGATTGTTGCTAACAAGGTCGGTTCACCACAGTTTGTGGCCTGGATTGGTCCGCCGATGGCGCTGGGGTTAGCTTTGTGGCCAACTCGCCGCTGGTGGCAGGTAGTTGGCGCTGGTGTTGGGGTGATTGCGGTGTTGACGCACCTGATCTACCCAACAATCTACATGTCTTTGCTGTCTGGTCAGGCTAACGCTGTGGCAGTCTTGGCGGTACGCAATGCTGGTTTGGTAATACTGCTGCTGGCCTGCCTGTTCAAGCTCTGGAATCTCGGTACGGCTGGCGGTAGCCCCGACTGTGACCACACTGATGATGCGGCTGCGCCGGATGCAGCTTCTGTGAGGCTGGCGGCACCAGCTGACGCTCGGTGATGACACTGGTTTTCAGTAGAATTACCTAGAAGTTTTTGCTAAAATTGCGTTGTTCCGCCGCGCTTTGCGTAGTTTTGCCTAAAAACCAAGAGGTTCCCCGGCCCTGCTTGATGGAAGGCAAGCCAAACTGTGCAATGTTTGTACTCGTGCGGGGACGCTCGCGCGAAGGAGGGGGGACCACTGATGGGTTGGACTTACGGTCTACCATTTGCTGTTGCGTGCTTTGTAAGCGCGACTGGCTTGACGACTATCGGGGCGTTTGAGCCAGTTACCGCAGCCATCTCAACAGTGATCGGGTCGGCACCGGCTGGGGGGCAGTCGGTGCCTGACCCGATAATCAGCTCTGATTCTGCCGCCACCAACCAGCTTGAGCTGGCTTTGCAACGCGATCTGGCAATGAGCTACCAACAGTTCACTCAGGCTGGTGAAACAGCTTGGCAGGCTAGCCGGTTACGCCAGCAGTTGGGTACCGGTTTCAAGGCTGAAGATGTCATGGTGAGCAACCAAAATGAAATAACTGTGCTGGTTGACTCGCCGGCTGAAGCGAGTTTGGTTACCAGTTTTGATGCCTTACCAATCCCCCGCCAAGCCCCCTTTGACAGCCCATTTCAAGCACCTTTGCACCGATTGGCGCGGGTTGTTGGCCCGCCCGCCGGCAGTCCGGTTGCTTCGATCAGTGGCACCGCTTGCACCTTAGCTTTTTGGGGTTATCAGCGGTCAGGCAAGCCGGTTGCTTTGACTTCAGGGCATTGCAATTCCGATGCCGGTAGTGCGGTGAGCGAGTTTGTTGGGGCAAAACCTTTTTCTGAAGCCGGCAGGCTAGCCAGCAAAGCCTTCGGTAGCTACACCACTACCGCTTTTGGTGATGGTTATGATGTTGCAGTGATTGAGGCTGCACCGGGTGTGGCCGCTAACTCCTTGATTCACCGCTGGTCAAGCCGCCGCGACCTGGCAGTTACTGGCCAGGTTGAACCGGTTGTCGGCGCACCAGTCTGCAAATCTGGTGCCGCTACTGGCTGGACCTGCGGGGTGATCACTTCGGCAACGCGGAACTACACCTTGCAGGAGGCCGGTTCGCCAAGCGTTTATGCTTTTTCAACTTCGTTGTGTTCCGCCTCGGGCGATTCCGGCGCACCGGTAGTCACCGGCAGTTTAGCGGTTGGCATACTGTCTGCTGGATCTTTTGATATTCGCAGCGGGGACTCTGCGGCAGCCTGCAAAATGGCTACGCAAGTGACGCGGTTCCGGGAGGATGCACTGGCCTATTGGCCGCAAGTCAACTGGTCTGGCTTGGAAAAAATGTTGAACACTCAGCCCGGCAATTTGATTATGAGCGCAGTTTTTCCGCTGGTCAGCGATGGCCCAAGCGTCAACCGGCTGCTTGGTGATGATTGGCAGTTAGCCGTGCATGTCAAGCCACCGCAGGTGGTTAAAGCCAGTGCTGGGCGGACCAAAACTGTGATCAAGGGACGTGTCAAACTGCGTGATCACCGCCCCAGTGATTGGCGTGTGGCTATCCGTTTGCAGGGTAAAACCAAAGTTGTGCAGGTTGACAGTAGTGGTGCTTTTGCAGTCAAGTTTGCCAAGATCAGCAAAACCACAAGCTACACCATGACGGTTCAGCATAAATCTGACCGGCATCTGCGTTCCAGCAAACTGAAAGGCACGGTCAAACCGACCACGCGGTGATCAGTCGGTGGGCCGCCGGGGTGGCCGACCTATTCAACACACCCAGGATCATTCGCTAGGTGATCCCCGGTGGCCCACCTGAGCTGTCGTTTGTTTGGTTCAGCGTTCAATCTCGCCGCGAATGAAGGCTTCGACCATTTCGCGGGCTTGACGGTCCTCATGTTGGACTGGCGGTGATTTCATGAAGTAGCTGGATGCTGAGAGGATTGGCCCGCCAATGCCGCGATCTTTAGCAATTTTGGCGGCCCGTAAAGCATCAATGATGATTCCGGCAGAGTTGGGTGAATCCCAAACTTCCAGCTTGTACTCCAGGTTGAGCGGCACTTCACCGAAAGCCCGGCCTTCGAGGCGCACAAACGCCCATTTGCGGTCGTCGAGCCAGGCCACATAGTCGGATGGGCCAATGTGAATGTCTCGTTCCGCTAATTGATGGTCCATATTGGAGGTGACTGCTTGGGTTTTGGAGATCTTCTTCGATTCGAGGCGTGAACGTTGCAACATGTTCTTGAAATCCATGTTGCCGCCAACATTGAGTTGGTAGGTCCGGTCAAGAATCACACCGCGATCTTCAAAGAGCCGTGCCAATACCCGGTGGGTGATTGTTGCGCCAACTTGCGATTTGATGTCATCGCCAACGATTGGCAGTTTGGCGGCAGTGAACTTGGCTGCCCATTGTGGGTCTGATGCAATGAACACTGGCAGTGCGTTGACAAAAGCTACACCGGCGTCAAGGGCGCATTGTGCATAGAATTTGTCGGCCTGCTCGCTGCCCACCGGCAGGTAGGAGATCAACACATCAACTTGGGCTTCACGCAAGGCCGCTACCACATCAACCGGTCGTTGTGTGGCTTCTGTAATGGTTTGGCGGTAGTAGTCGCCCAGTCCGTCCAGCGTGTGGCCGCGTTGCACTGTCACACCGGTGGCGGGCACATCACAAATTTTGATGGTGTTGTTTTCAGAGGCGGTGATTGCCTCAGCGAGGTCTTGTCCCACCTTTTTGGCATCAACATCGAAAGCGGCAACGAACTGAATGTCTTTGACGTGGTATGGCCCAAATTGCACATGCATCAAGCCTGGTACGGTGCTGGCTGGATCAGCTCCGGCATAATAGTGGACGCCTTGAACCAGGGATGAGGCGCAGTTGCCGACGCCGACTATGGCGACGCGGATTGGGTTCATCAGTGCAGTCTCCTTGCTGTCTGGGTTGGGTTGGTTGGGTGCTGGGTAAGTACGGGGGGTGACTGGCTGCTGGCCAGTCCTCTGGCTGCCCGTTCGGCTTCGATCAGTCCATCAAGCCAATGGACTTCGCGTTCCAGTTGGTCAATGCCGTGGCTGTGTAACTCGCGCGTGTAGTGATCAATTTCCCGCCCCCGTCCAGCAGCCCGCAGTGCGTCTAACCGTTCGGCCATACGCAGTTTGCGGCCTTCCAAGATACGTAGGCGGGTTTCACGGTCGGTTTGCGCAAAGAATGCAAAGCGCACATCAAAGTTTTCGTCTTCCCAGGATGCCGGACCGGCTTCGCCAAGCATTGCCTCAAGGGCTTGCGCTCCTTGAGTAGTGATTGTGTAAACAATTTTGGCTCTACGCCCGGTGAGGCTGCCACTGGCGGGGTCTGAAGCGCTGATTGAGGCGCTGGCGGAGAGCTGGCGCAGCCCTGGGTAGAGGCTACCGTAGGAGAAGGCGCGGAATGGCCCAAGCATTGCATTGAGTTGTTTGCGCAGCTCATAGCCGTGCATTGGCTGTTTGCGCAGTAGTCCCAAAATGGCTAGTTGGAGTACTGCGGCGCGGCTTGGTGTGGACATTGCACCTCCTTCCGTGATCTATCGACCTGATACATCCTAAGATTAGATCAGAACGATGCCGGATGGCAAATCAGCAGTTCAACTCACCTTTAGTACTGTTTGGTAGCGCTGTTCTCCCACGCAGTTGTTCAACCAAGGGCAACAATCCTGTGACGGTAAGTCCACCAACATGTTCGATTGAGTGGTCAATGGTCGGGTGAACCAACCAACGTTGCGGTATGGCAAGGTCCTCACAGGCACGGTGGAAACCGGCGCATCGACCGACTGCTGAGACAGTTCGGCAACTGTTACTGAGGTATGAGGTTAAGCGCTTAGGCTGGTCTGGCGAGCGCCCACACTTCGCTCGTCCGTGCCTGCGCCCCGCGCCCCGACTCAACCTCACCCGCCCCGCGCCCACCTAACTTCGCCACAGTGCCCCACCTCGCAATGTGCAGTATTTCAGGAGTTAGTCATGACCAGTCGTTCAGCAGGTTTCAACGGAAACAATCAGTCCACCAAACCGGCACCAGGTGCCGACCGGCCCACCGGCTCTGCGGTTTCCCGGCCCTCCCCCGCCCGCCCGCCACAGTCGCGCGGGCGGCGCAGGCCAGCTAAAAGCCCCCGGCATCGAGCGCGCTTCCAGCCGGTATCAATTCCTGTAACCATTTTGACCGTTTTGGGATTAGCTGGCTTAGGCGTTGTGGTGACTAGTCCGGCGGCCGTAGCATCAACACCCGGGTGGGAGCCAACGGCCGACTTCAACTGCAACACGCTTTACAGCAGCCTGTCTAACCCGGCCTACGGCATGCAGGGCATTCCCAGCCCGGTGGAGGGTCAAAGCTGGTCAATGACTTTGAAGTCAACTGGCGGATCGTACAGCCCTGGCTGGGGCGGCGGCAGTAACTTCCAGCAGCAGTACCAGTTGTCCACTTTGGCGGTTGGTCCTGATGTGATGCGTGAAGACAACCGCCTCCAAGCATACACCGGTGAATGGGAGCCGAACTCTTCTAACGGCTACGACGTCAACGTGTTGCCACATGGCCAAACCACTGGTTGGACTTTCAAAGCGCCAAAATCCCGCTTTGGCACTAGTGGCAACATGGGTTGGGAAGGTAGCGCCATCAACCCCAAAGATGGGCTGCTGTACATGGAAGGTGCCCGCACTAACTACATTTCTGACAGCGGACGCCGCGATAGCGACGGTATCAACATACTGATCATGGACCCAAACAGGCCGGTTGGTTCTTCCGGCGAAGAACCACAAGACGGCAATTATCGCCGCTCATCATCACTGATGCCGCTGACTGAAGCAGATAAGATTGGCAGCACCGGCATGCAACTGGTCGAGGATTTGTTCACTGACGCTGACGGCAATGTTTACCTTGTCTCCGGTTTTAGCGACAACAATATGTACCTGCTGAAAGTTACTCCCGGTGAACACAACCAACCGTGGTATTGGACCAAGCTCTTCAAAATCAGCAGTTCAACCAGAGATTACTGGTACGGCATGGCTTTCCTCAACGGCAAAATCTGGGTTAACCGAGGCGGCACCGGCAACGGCAGCCGGATGGGCACAATCAATCCGCTGACTGGTGCAATGGCTATATCAACGGTAGCCAACGGTACCGCCGCCAATGATGACCATGGTCGTGACCTTGCCTCATGCCAATTACCACCAGTGATTACCGGCACTGTTTTCGATGACGCCAACGGCAATGGGCAAATTGAAGGTGATGAAAGTGGTGTGGCTGGGCAAACCGTTGAGATCTATGACAGCAATGGCGTATTGCTGGGTAGTCAACAAACCGATGGCGGCGGTAGCTACACCTTCATGGTGAATGAGAACAGCCTTGGTGAGAACGGTGATTATTACATTCGCCTGGTTCGCCCGCAGGTGGCTGGCGTCAACGCTGCCCCCACCTGGTCTTCTGCTGATCAAAACGCCCCCAACCCGGTAACCGCCTACTGCCACACCGCAGCGGGCGACTACCAGCCCAGTTTGACTTCCGGTATTTGCCAAGGTGCGCGCGCTGATCAGGTTGACCAGTTGGCTTATACGGTGGGTGCCGCCAATATTCCTGCGCCGCTAGATGCTGATGCTGGCGCTCTGATTGTCAGCAAAGTGCATATGACAACCGAGTTTGAGGTGGCTCATGCTGATTTCGCGGTGACTGGTGCTGCCAGCCAAGGCGACGCCCCCTACCAAACTTTGGTAAATGCCAGTGGCCCTGGCACCAGCCAGGGACCTTCCCACATTCAAGGTGAACTGCTGGCTGATCAGCTCTATCTTGGTGTCAATCATGGCATTGCGCCGGCTGCCCCAGCCAACCCAGCCAATATCCAAGATCTGCCAACCGCCAATAATCATGCTGATACTGATGACGGCGTTTTCTTGGGCGTTGGCCCGGAGTCTTTGGATGCCTGGACACCTTTGCAAAACCAGGTGTTGATCTACTCAAATACTTTCCGCGTCAAAGCCAAAGTGGGTGGCTATGCTTTAGCGCAACGTCTCAACGAGTTGGCGGTAGGCATGTGGGGTGGCAATATGAATGGCACTGGCACCAACACCACTGCACCGACCAGTTTTACTGTCACCTCACCTTTTACCTGTGGCAGTGTTTCAGCCGCCGGTGAGGCGATCTGTAGCTTCACCGCACCGGCCGGTAAACCAACCTTTTCCAGCGCTAACTATGTCCAATACACCTGGATTAGAACGCGCGTTGGTTTGAGTAGCGACATCAGTTTTGTCGACACGCCACCATACCCACCTGCCCGCACTACCAACACCACCAATGCCTGGTGGATGCCAGGCGAGGTGGAGGATAACCGTGTGTTCTTGGGTGGCACCAATAATATTAACCTGGTGGTCAAGTCGATTGGCGGCACTGCAAGTTTTCCGCACGAATTTTCCAGCGATATTCATCCCACTTTCCCGTCAACGCGCAGTATTGCAATCACCACCCCGGAACCAAACAAGTACTTCAATGATGGCAGTAATCACTTGTTGGCAGGCACCACCGCTAAAGCTATCACGGTGACCACTGATCCGCCAACAGGTTGGACTTTGTCTAAAGCAACCCTTTATCCAAGTGGTGCGGCCAGCCAAACACTTACAGCCACCGACGGCAAAGTCACTATTCCGGCTGGTGCTATGGCACCAGGTGGTAACCCGACCTTAGCTTTAGATTATGTCCGGTTGATTGACCCGGATCAGTTTGATCTAACAATCACTGATTTTGATAATGTGAAAGCAGATGGTTTGAGTGCACAAACGGCCACCGTCAGTTTGCGCGCTGCTGATGGTGGTGGGTTATCTGGTTTAACAGCAACCTTAGAGCCTGTCTCATTCCCGGAAGGAGTTGACGCACGCGCTTTAACCATGTCAGCTGATGGTCAATGTATCACTGATGAGGATGGGCAGTGCCAAATCACCATTACATCCACTGCGGCCGGCCAATTCGGCTTTAAAGTCAGCGCTGAAGATTCCGATGAGTCAACGGTTAGACCAACTGATGACACGGAACGCACCACCCATTGGGGAGCAGATGCTAATACTTGCCAGGTGCGGAACTTGACTGTCAACCCAACTGGTCGCCTGCCGGTTAGCGATGTCACCAATGGTTTTACCGCGACAGTGCAAGTACGTGACGCCAACGGCAACAACTGCCCCGGGCAAGAAGCCAATATTGTTTCCAGCATCAGCCCAGCGACCGGCACCCGCACCAGCGAAATTACGGCGGTCGGCCCCAATTCAGGTGACTACAATTTTACAATTGGTTCTACGTCATCAGGCGTTAAAACGGTGACTGCATCTTTGGGTGGGGGCAGCGCTAACACTACTGTTGAATTCCGCCCACTTACTGCTGATAAACTCACAACCACGCTAACCATTGATGCTGATAATGCTCAAGTTGGCCAAACCATCACCGGTCATGTGGTGATTCGTGACCAGTTTAATAACCTGGTACCGAATGTGCCGGTTCACGTTTGGACTGGTCCGTCTGATTTGATTCCGCCCGAGTTGAACAACCAGATCAGTAACAGTAGCGGTGAGGTTCATGGACCGATTGCCACCACGGTTGCTGGTGAGTATCAAATCTTTGCTGAAGTCACCACTGAGCAGGGCATTGAGGAGGTGACCGGGTCTGGACAAACCATCACTTTCACACCGGAGGCGAGCAGTGCACGCGCCACTTTGACACGTTCACCGGCCAGCGGCTCATTAGTGCCCACACCAACTAACCCGTTCCATCTAACAGTGACAATCACTGATCAATACAACAACTTGATTAGTGGGGCACCCGCTGAATTGTATTTAGCCAGCTCTATTCCAGATTTGTTAGAGGACGGTCAATCTTACCCAACTGATGGTGAAGGCTGCACAGTTTACAAAGTGAGCGGGCTAACTGGTAGTAATGGTCAATATGTTTATAATATATCATCGAATATGAAAGAAGGCTTGGTTGATGTTAGCGCCATG
>JAIRPS010000231.1 GCA_031256885.1 Bifidobacteriaceae bacterium
AGCCGGGCTGACCATGCGCACAGTGTTCAGCCAGTCTTGCTCAGTCAGGTTGTCAATCATCTGGTTGACTGCCGCAGACGGATTGGCGGCACCGCTAGCAAAAGCGTCAAGCACAAACAGTTTGACCGCGCTGAACCCTAAAGCCACAGTGGCCACAGCGGCCAGCGCAATGGCGGCGCGGCGGCGTGGCCGAGCGGCCGGTTTAGTCACCACATCTGGCTGGATGGCAAAAACCTGATCAACTGGCCGCATTGGCAAAGCTGTGTCCGCTGCCGGTTGGCTAGCGGGTGTTTGATCAGCCAGTCCAGCAGTTTGAGCAGCAACAGGGTCAGTTGGGTTGTGAGCAGGTGGTGGTTGCTCACCGGTATAGGCAGTTGCGTGGGCGAAGGGTTGTGCATCGCTTGGCGGAGGTGGCTGTGGTGGTGGTGGTTGGTTAGTTGGAAATTTTGGTGGTTGAGTCATAATGCAGTCCTTATCGAATCAAAGTGGTGCGTCCATGCGTGCAACTGGAGCAAAACTAGCCTGAGTGACGGCGGCTAGATCGTTGGGAGCTAACTCAAGGTCAACACCGCGAGCACCGCCGGAAACCAAGATAGTCGGAAATTCTTGGGCATGGATGTCAATCACCGTTGGGTGGGATTGACGCTGAGCAATTGGTGAGATGCCACCAACTACATATCCGGTGGCTCTTTCTGCGACAGCCACTGTAGCCATCACGGCCCGTTTGGAGCGGAAAGCCTGAGCTAGGGCTCGTAAATCGAGCGAACCAGCCACCGGAACTACTGCCACACAAAGCCGACCGTCAACCGCCGCCATGAGTGTTTTGAAGACCCTTTTGGGATCAAACTTGGTGGCGCGGGCAGCTTCTAAACCAAAACCGAGATCATCGCGCGGATTGTGTTTATACACATGTACCGCATAGGGCACGCCTAAGCGGCGTAGGGCGAGGATGGCCGGCGTACCGACCGTGGCTTTGGTAGGCATTGACTCCATTATCATCAAGACACAGCAAAATTGCTACCTGACAGCGCCAGTCATGTGGATAACTTGACGCTGCTTTGGTCAGCGCTCATCAGGCGTTCCCACTCTTCAAGCAGGCTGGAATCAACCTCACGGATCAACTGACCAAGCCATTCAGTGATTTCGACCACTTGGTCAGTTAGGGCGGCTGGCGGTACCGAATCACGCAAGGTGCGGTAGACATCGCTGAGGTAACGCAAAACGACCCCTTCTGAGCGAGCGATTGAGTAACGTGAAATCAGTTCGTTGAAAGTGGCAGCTTGCTCGCGCATCAACCGCACTACTGCTTTGGGTTCAAGCTCATAATCAGCTATCCACGGATGATCATGCAGATAAATACGGTAAGCCTGCGATAGTTCGCTGGCCAAGGGCTGCGGCCAGGTAACCTCATCAAGGCGCGCCATCCGCTCAAAGTATTCAACGCCATCGGCCTTTAATTGGGCGTGCAACTCTGCTTTGGCGGCTTTTTCTTGGGCGACCAGCAGCACGCGCGGGCCAGGGGTGATTGCCTCGAAAATGGAAACCAGGTCAAGAGCGTAGCTCTGGCTGGTTGGGTCAAGCATTTCTAAGGCGGCCATTGCAAAAGGTGCCAACGGTTGGTTCAAAGCAAAATCTTCAGGCAGGTCAATCGTCAGTTTGACCCGTGGCGGCTGGTGATGCGCCCCCAAATGTTCAACGATTCCTGAAGAAACTAGTGAACGAACAATCCGACAAGCGGTGCGTAGATGCTGGTTGCGGGGACGGGCTGGTTCATGGTTGTCAGTTAGTAAACGGTAACCGTTGGCCACTGGATCGCCCGGTTGGGCTAGGAGATGCAAAATCATTGCCGTGGAAACGCGAAACTGACTTGATAACTGTTCGGGGACTGCATCACGTAACCGCTCAAATGTTTTATCAGTCCAGTTAACTTGGCCTTCAGGTGCGGCTTTGCGTACTACTTTGCGGCGTTTACGCTCATCATCCCCGGCTTTGGCGAGGGCGCGGGCATTAGCAATCACATGTTCGGGCGCTTGGACAATGACTTCACCTGACTGGTCGTAGCCGGCGCGGCCGGCCCGCCCAGCGATTTGATGGAACTCGCGTGCACTCAAGTGGCGGAAAGCTGCGCCATCGTACTTGACTAGGGAAGTTAGCACTACGGTGCGGATTGGCAGGTTGATGCCCACGCCAAGCGTGTCGGTGCCGCAAACGATTTTCAGTAAACCCTCCTGGGTGAGTCGTTCAACTAAACGACGATATTTGGGCAGCAGCCCAGCATGGTGTACGCCGATGCCGGCGCGTAGCAGCTTCCTTAGTTGCCCACCAAACCCGGCGGCAAAGCGGAAGTCACCAATCGCTGCGGCAATCCGTTGGCGGGTTGTTTGATCGACGATGGCGTTGGACAGCAAGTTCTGGGCGGTTTCGACGGCAGCAGCTTGGGTGAAGTGCACAATGTAGGCTGGCACTTGATTGGTAGCTACCAACTCACGTAATAAATCAGGTAAAGCGGTGGTGGAATATTGGTAGCTCAGTGGTACTGGTCGGCTAACGCTGGTGACTTGACTAACTGGTCGGCCAGTGCGTTTGGCTAAGTCTTCAGCGAGTTGGGCGGTGTCGCCAAGGGTCGCGGACATTAACAAAAAGTGGGCGTTGTTCATGGTCAGCAGGGGGATTTGCCAAGCCCAGCCGCGTTGCGGGTCAGCATAAAAATGGAATTCATCCATCACGACCTGACCAACATTGATGGCGCTGCCGCGACGCAAAGCCAAGTTAGCCAATATTTCAGCGGTGCAGGCAATGATCGGTGCATCGGGGTTGACTTGTACATCGCCGGTGAGCATGCCGACCATTTCCGGCCCAAAATAGTCAACTAAAGAGAAAAACTTTTCGCTGACCAGGGCTTTGATTGGAGCGGTGTAAAAGCTGCGTTGATTGTTCGCCAAGGCCCACAAGTGGGCAGCAATCGCCACTAATGATTTACCGGTACCAGTGGGGGTTGACAAAATGACATGCTCACCGCTAGCAATCGCCATGGCAGCTTCCTCTTGTGAGGGGTATAACTCGTAGCCTTCCTGGGCAGCAAAATCCTCAAAAGCAGCATAAATGTCATCAGGTTGCCCAGTTGGCGGTGCTTCCAGGTAGTACAGTGCCTCACTCACGTCAATCAAGCCTAGCTTGGGGTGGCTAATCGAGTGCTAAGCTGAAGGTTGTTGCACACCCGG
>JAIRPS010000233.1 GCA_031256885.1 Bifidobacteriaceae bacterium
AATCATTTGGAATTGTGCTGGTTGAAGCGATGGCGGCAGGATCTGGTGTGGTCGCCAGCGATCTTCCAGCTTTCCGGCGCGTACTTGGTGAAGGCGATTATGGGCGTCTTTTCGCAGTAGGTGACCCGGAAAAACTGGCTGAGGCGGTAATTAACTGTCTGGGTGACCCGGCCAGGACGGCTGGTTTGGTTGCTGCCGCCCGGCAAGCTGTTGATCGCTACGATTGGCAGCGCATCACCGATCAAATATTGGCGGTGTATGAGACGGTTGCGGCGCGTCAAGACAATCAGGCCAAAACCACAAGTGAACCAACTAATCAATTAGCTGATGACCCGGCCATTCCAGTTAGTATTCCGTCTCGTTGGCGGCGTGCTGTGAGCATTGACCCGACTGTGCCACGGTGGTGGCGAAAACGATGAGAAGGTTACATACCGGCACTAACTTTGAGGAGCATCAATGACTGGAGCAGAACTTGCCTTGCTGGTGATTGCGGGGCTCTTGGTGATTGGTTTAAGTTTTGCCTACTGGGCTAACCGGGTGGATCGCCTACATGCCCAAGTTGATGCCGCCCGCGCCGCCCTCGACCACAACCTAACCCGCCGCGCTGACACTGCACTTGACCTGGCAATGTCCGGGATTCTTGACCCGGCGTCATCGTTGGTAATGGCTGACATAGCTAGAGAATGCTTAGCTGCTTTAGATGAGCCAGAACCGCTCGGCCCAGCCAGCGCCACCTTACAATCTGAACTATCCAGGACGGTCGCTTTGGCAATCGGTGAAAGCGCCGACGTGGACGCAGTTGGTGGGCCAAGCGGGTCAGTACTCGGGCCAATGACTTCGGCCTGGTACCGCGCAGTCTTGGCGCGTCGCTTCTACAATCAGGCAGTTAACCAGGCACGACGGTTGCGTCAAGCCTGGCCGGTGCGTGTGTTCCGGTTAGCTGGCCGCACGCCAATGCCGCAAACTTTTGACTTTGAAGACCGTTGGCCGCTGGTGTTAGGGGACGGTCCGAGTTGACATTCAGTGCGAGGTTTGTTTCCGATGTCTGCGCTTTTTAGGGAAACAAACCTCGCACTGAACGCTACATGGGGGTTACTGGGTACGGGAGATGTTGAAGGTGGTGGTTTCCCACTTAGCAATAGGGCTAAGTATTTCTGACCAATTATCCATGAAATGCCGTATTTTGGTTGGGTAGTCGGCTTCAAGCTGGTCAAAGGTTTTGACATATGCCTGGTGACTATGTGCATTCGCAAAATCTGCCATCATCTTATCGGTTGCGTCCTTAGCGTTTTCTAATGTGCCAACTATTGCGCCATCATGGAGCGTGTTTGCCAGCCGTTTCCCAAGGGTGCATTGTTTTGCTTGGCCAGTTGTTTCATCATACCGATAGTTCCAGATGGTTTCACCTTCTGGACTGCGGCGGCTGCCGACAATTGGAACAACATCACCAGTGTTTTCAACTGATAAAGCCTCCATGCCTTTAGGCATATCCACTAGCCCAATTGGTGACCCAGCTGTGAGTAGTGTGACTGAATCGGTTTGTCCGGTTTGCAATAGCACCGACCCAATGATCGCGCCATCGAGCCCGCCCTGCGAGTGTCCAGCAATAAACAGTTTGTCACCCTTTTTGAAACCAGCTTGACGCAATGCCTCAATTGAACCGAGCGTGGCTGCAACACCTTGGTTAACCGCCGCCATTGGGTCGCTTGAACTGGCTTGTTGAAAATTACTGAACCAGTCAAGCGGGTTGTCTTTATCAAAACCCATGTTATCGGTTTTGGGGCGCGTTGAGGTGGGCGGATGCACCAATACCCAGGCAATTTCACCATTGGGAAGTGTTACCTTACTAACCGTCACCCCGTGCCGGCTCGGATCATCTTCAGTGGGCTGAACATACTTACCCATTTCAAGCAAGCCAGATAAGTGTTGCGGGCGGTATGATAGGCTGCCTTGTTTAGTGACACTCAAGCCTTTCCAGTCATCAGCATCGGTAACTTTGCTAATTATTGCGGCGATCAAACTTGAGATTTGATGCGCATCAAGCGGAAAACCGAAAAGTATGTCACCAAGGAATCGATAAATATTGGCTTGAACCATTTTCAGATACTCGGCCGGCTTCAAAGTATTGCCAAAGCAATTACGCATTTCCTCGCTTATGGGCACACCAGCAAGAATAGTTGCAAGGTATAAAGCAAAATTTGCTCTATTAATCAAAAAAAGACCCTCTAACCCATCCAAGATACTTTGTACTATCGAGGGTGCATCAGCGCCCGGCCATACCTGATGATCGGCTTCATCATAGACTGCTCTTTGCTTTGTTAATCCTTTGCGTAACCGCACAATCTGTTCAATGCACGTGCTAATATTCGGTAATACATCGTTCATAGCACGCCAAACTTGATCGCGGCTCTTGCGTAAAGCCGGGCGTTTATAAGCCCATTCAGACTGCGACATTATGCCGTCTCGAAAAAGATGACCACTGTTATAGGCAGTGTTAGAAAAGGCTTTGAGAACTGTTTCTAGCTCATTTTGGTGTGTTTGGAGTGCGGCAATGAGGCGATCAATTTCTTCTAAATCGACAGTGATTGATTTGGCACCGCCAGTTACCTGTGCGCCACTAGCCGTGCGCTCAATATACTTGCCATGGTCAATCTTTGTTTTATGAAAAGGAACGTAGTCGGGCAGCGGCATCAAATGTGGTGCTGGTTGCGGTGGCGCGGCTTGCGGTTCTGGATTGGGCTGAGTTGGTGTTGGCAATGTTTTTGGCGGTGGCGTGGCCACTGACGGTGGAGGAGTGGCTGAAGGTGGATGTGGCGCTGTCTGTGATGTGACAGAGGGTACTGGCGGGCCGTAGGTGATTGAAGCACTGGGATTACTTGGGATGGTGGCTTGACTCATTGTGGTACCTCATTTGCCAATTGGCGGTGGATGTTTGCTTGCGTATTAGCCTCCCAACAGGCTTGCTGCCTGAGGCGGAGCGCTTGCACAATTTCTGAAAGGTTCTCAACATAGGCGGTAGCGCCTATTCCGTTCCAGCTTTGAGGAACTGAGCAGTGGATTTTGTCGCAGACCGCGTTGAAGTCGCGGCAGGCGGCAGACCAGGCTTCATTGGCAACTATTGGCACATCAACAGTTATCAGCTGGGTTGACTCATCAAGACTCATGTGGCCATTTTGACCAAGCAACCGACATCAAGCCAACGCCGGCGGACCAGACAATGGATAACTATCAGCAAAGATGACAGACCGCGCACAACCCCAACCAGAAAAACCTGGCCAGTGGATAACGCGCCGTGCGGTGGTTGAGAGGTGGGTGGTGGGGGGTGAGTGGTGAGTTGTGGGGGGTGAGTGGTGAGCCGGTGGTTGGCCAGAGTTTCGGGTTGTGAGGTAAGAGGTGAGTGGTAGGAGGTGAGTGGTGAGTGCTAGGAGGTGTGTTGCGGCTGAGGGATAACAGAAGGAACGGTAGTTGACCAGGTTGTTTGTGCTGTTGGCCGGGCAATCATTACGGCCAACTAACCGCCGCTGACTGGCCACACGCTCAGAAAAGCAGCCAGATTGCCCCAAGGGTCGCTAGACTCAGGCCAGACAAGCTGACTCAAGACCACCAGACCAAGGGGGAGAGCCATGTCGGGCCACTCCAAGTGGGCGACCACCAAGCATAAGAAAGCAGCCATCGACGCC
>JAIRPS010000198.1 GCA_031256885.1 Bifidobacteriaceae bacterium
AACGCTTGATGAGCTGATTGGCCGTGTTGATCTGCTTGATGTTGATGCAGCAGTTGGTCATTGGAAGACTCAAGGATTAGACTTGTCTAATATTTTAGCGGTCAGTGCTAACCCAGCTGATTCGGCGTTACGTCAAATGGTTTCTCAAAATCACGGACTTGATGAAGCGTTAGATCGCCAAAAGTTGATTCCGGCAGCCGAGCCAGCCCTGGTCAAAGGGGAAAAAGTTACCATCAGCTCGCCCATCCGCAATGTCAACCGGACTGTCGGCACCATGTTGGGTCATGAAGTTGTCAAACGGCAAGGTTTGCCGCCAGGCACTATTGAAGTGGATTTACAAGGTTCCGCTGGGCAATCTTTCGGCGCATTCCTACCCACTGGCATTGATCTGTACCTAACCGGTGACGCTAATGATTACCTTGGTAAAGGGTTATCAGGCGGTCGCATCATTGTCCGACCAGCACCTGATGCAACTTTTGCTGCGGAAGACAATATGATTGCCGGTAACGTGATTGGCTACGGTGCTACTTCTGGACAAATATTCTTATCCGGCCTGGTTGGTGAACGCTTTGCGGTACGTAACTCCGGCGCTCATATGGTGGTGGAAGGTGTTGGTGACCATGCTTTGGAGTATATGACTGGGGGAGTTGTTGTGATTCTGGGAAGAACTGGTCGGAATCTGGCAGCTGGCATGTCTGGCGGTACGGCATATGTGTTGGATCTCAAACCACATAAGCTCACTGATGGCGCTTTGGCATCTGGCGCACTGTTGACCGACACTTTGGATGAGTTGGAAGCCCGCGGTGATAAAGACAGCGAAATGGTGATAGATCTGATACAAAGACACGTTGCGGAAACTTGGTCACGAGTGGGAGCTGACTTGCTGAGTGCTCTTGAAGAAGACCGCACAGCCACATTACGGCGCATCACCCGCCTGGTTCCGGCTGATTACGCCCGCATGAATGCTGCGTTGGCCAAAGCGAAAGCTCAAGGCCGGGACTACCATGAACCGGCAGTTTGGTCCCAAATTTATAAGGAGGCAACTCGTGGCTGACCCGCAAGGTTTTCTCAAAGTCACTGACCGTGAACTGCCCTTAGACCGTCCAGTGTCGCTGCGGCTGCTTGATTTCGCTGACGTGCATGCGCCGTTACCGCTGGACGCGGTGATGCTTGGTCGTCAAGCTGGCCGTTGCATGGATTGCGGTATCCCTTTTTGTCACCGAGCATGCCCTCTTGGCAATATTTGTCCGGACTTGCATGATTTAGTTTGGCGCGGCCAATGGAGTGATGCGCTTGAACGCTTACATGAGACCAATAATTTCCCAGAGTTTACCGGCAGGGTGTGCCCTGCTTTGTGTGAAGCTGCCTGTGTCCTTGGCATGCATCAGCCGGCTGTGACAATTCGGAACATTGAGATGTCAATTGTTGATCAAGGCTTTGACAAAGCATTGATCACCCCAGTAATTCCGCCACGGCTAACCGGCTTGACGGTTGCGGTGGTTGGTTCGGGACCAGCTGGTTTGGCTTGTGCTCAACAACTCACACGAGTAGGGCATACGGTGGCGGTTTATGAGCGTTCTGATCGGTTAGGCGGTTTACTACGCTACGGCATTCCTAACTTTAAGCTTGAGAAACGTCATATTGATCGTCGTTTAGCGCAAATGGAAGCTGAGGGTACGCGTTTTCGGACAGGGGTGACCATTGGTCAAGACATTGGTTGGGATGAGTTGCGCCAACGCTACGATGCAGTGGTGGTGGCGATCGGTTCTACCACCGCACGTGATCTGCCTTTACCGGGCCGCCACCTTGACGGTATTGAGTTTGCTGTACCTTATCTAACTCAGGCTACTCGCACCGTGCTTGGTGATACTGTGGAGCAGCCAATCACCGCTGAAGGTAAACATGTTGTGGTGATTGGTGGCGGTGATACTGGTTCAGACTGCGTGGGCACTGCTTTACGTCAAGGTGCTGCCTCAGTCACATCGCTTGAAATTATGCCTCGCCCACCAGCACAGCGTCCAGATGCTCAGCCATGGCCAACCTACCCCATGATTGAACGCATTTCTTCCTCTCACGAGGAAGGTGGCATCCGGTTATATTCCACCACAGCAGTTCAGTTCTTAACCGATGAACAAGGCAGCGCAGTCAAATCTTTACGCATAGCTGATGTGCAACCCAAACCAGCCGGTGGTTTTGAACCAGTGGCAGGTAGTGAACGTGATATTCCAGCTGATTTGGTTTTGCTAGCCATGGGTTTCACCGGTCCTGAAGCCATGCACATAACCAAACAGCTTGGCTTAAACGCGACTGATCGTGGCACACTGGCCCGCGATGCGAACTATGCAGCGAGCCTGCCGGGTGTTTTTGTGGCTGGCGATGCAGGCCGTGGCCAATCACTGATTGTTTGGGCAATCGCTGAAGGACGCGCTTGCGCTGCCAGTGTTGACCTTTACTTGCAAAACCAAACCGATCTGCCAACGCCTATACCCGCCATTGCCCGCCCAATCGGTCTGTAAATAGCCCACACACCATCCCAAGCCAGTCACAGTCTCGCTACCCGCGCAGTATTGGCGCGTATAGAGACATGCTTTAGCGGTGTTTGAAATACCTGAACAGATGATGCTCTCGAATCAGGGCAGCCTGAGCGGCTGCGCCAGCCAAAGCGCCAAATGCCGAGCTCAGAGTGCTGCGGACAGCAAGCATCAACATGGCTGGCTGATCGGTTGACAATGCTGCCAGATGGTTGGAAGCCAAACTGAGCAACGGCAATACCAGAGCGCAGGCTAACCCCACCCAACAAGCAGTTTCTAAAAGCATTTGCCGAATTTGCGTCATATGCGTCACGCCAAGATGTTGTGCGGCTGCCAGTTCAAGTCGGCGAGAGCGAATCGCGGCGAAGCCAAGTACTGCGGCTGCTAGTGCGGACAATGATCCAACCAGACGGAAAGGCCGTACCGCAAATTGGGCTGCTCCATCGAACTGCCGTCCCAAGGTTGTATTGAGCTGTCCCAAGACTGGCGGCTCGACTTGCTCAGCGGCAGGTAGCACGGTCATTGCTAACAGGCTAGCCGGGGTTTGGCTGGGTGGCCAAGCAGTTACCCAACATTCATCGAGTGGTTCTGATGCTTGACT
>JAIRPS010000238.1 GCA_031256885.1 Bifidobacteriaceae bacterium
CGGCTTCTGGGGCTTTTGCACCATTGTTGCGGCCAGGTGAAGAGCCGGTGACAATGGCTCAAGGCGCCACAGTGCGCTTGCCTTTACAGCAGTATGTCCAAGTTGGTCCGGGCAAAACAGCGCGCTTAGCTGATTTAGGAAGAATCTGGGTTTCACCTGCTGGCAATGGTTCAGCCGACAAGGATCTGAGCACATTGGTGTATACTGCACCGCTGGATTACGCAGGGCCAGCTGCCATCAGTTTTGCTGTAACTGATGGCCCCAGTGCTGATGCGCCAGGTGCGCGCAGCTCCGTATTGTCAATCCCCATCAGCATCGCCTCAACAACGGTCACACCACCGCAAATGACACCCATTCAACTTGAGGTGGCACCAGGCGAGGAACCCAGCGTGGTGGATTTGACTGCCTTCACAACCGTTCTCAACCAACAGTCGCTCACAAACGTGCAATACCGCTTGATGCCGGTAACAACAACATTCATAAATGTCACCCTGAGCGGCACAAAACTTGCAGTAGCCGCCAAGCCAACAGCGCTACCAGGCCAAAAGGCACAGTTTGCAGTTTCCATGAGCTACTTGACTGCCCCGCTAGTCCAAGGCATGGTTGAGGTGACGGTAACCGCTTCGCGGCGCCGGTTAACCACCTTGGCAACAATTGATCCGCAAGTTTCCCAACAAGGTCAGGCGGTGAAAGTCGATGTTCTAGCTGGTGCAATCAACCCGGTACCAGACATTGGGCCGTTACAGTTGCTCAGCGCAGCAGTAACACCTGCTGACGCGGCAAGTGTCAGTTTGGCTAATGGTCAGATTACTGTTCAGCCAGCATCGCCAACCGGACCATCAGCAATGGTCACCTACCAAGTCAACGATGCCTTGTCTGATCCTGCGCGCGTGGTCGCAGGCAGCTTCCGGCTTGACCGCTTAGCCAAACCTGACCGACCGAGTGCGCCAAGCCCCGGCACACCGGCTGGCCGGACTTTAGCTGTTAGTTTCACCAGTCCGGCGGCCAACGGCTCGCCAATCATTGATTATCAGTTGATTTACGATGGCGGAAGCACCACTTGCGCGCAATCGCCCTGTCTGGTTGAGGTCAAGCCTGGCCAAACCTACTCATTCAAGGTGGCTGCACGCAATCAGGTGGGCTGGTCTGAGTACTCAGAACCAAGTGCGCCAATGCTGGTAGATTCACCGCCCAGCCAACCAACATCCCCAACTGTTGTGCCCGGTGATCAGCGTATTGATGTGAACTGGCGGCCATTAGTGGACCCCAACTCTGCGGTGAACTCATACATTGTTACCTTGACCGGTGGGGGCAGATCAGTTGAACAGAGCGTCACAGCGACACAAGTAGTATTTGATTCTTTAGTGAACGGTGTGGAGTATGCCATTACTTTACGGGCAGTTAATTCCGCTGGCCACAGTAGCCCAGCCAGTACGGTTGTCACGGCCATCCCTTACGGTAACCCTGGTGCTGCCGCTTTGACAGAGGTTACTAAAACAGGCTCCGGTGTTTTTACAGTCAACTGGAAACCGGCCGTGGCCAATGGCGATGAGCCAGAGTATCGACTAATAGTGAATGAAGGATCAGAAAGTCGCCTAGTTAGCCGCTGGTCAAATAAACTAACCGCCCAGTTTATGGGGGCTGCCAATGGTCACACCTATACTTTCCTGGTGCAGTCACGCAACCGGACAGGTACATTGGTTGCTTCACGCCACCAACTAGCCACCATGTGGTCCACGCCAGCAAACCCGATGATCAACCAGGTTCAAACAACAGGGGAGCCAGCTCGCTGGGATACTGGGGTTTTACAGGTCAATTGGACACCCGGCGAAACCGGTGGGCTACGCGCCACACACCGCTTGCGAATTGTTGGTAATGGTGTAGATAACCAAATTGATGCCACAGCTGGTGCGAACCGACAATTTACTGGTTTATTGGCAGGGTATTACACAATCACCGTAACCACCTGTCTCGATGTTGCAGCCATTGTTGGTTACCAGGCCAGCGATGAGGCAACCTGTGCCACCTCTGCTGGTTTTGCAGCAGAACTCAACACGTTACCGTCACAACCGATTATTAGCAGTTTGGTCAGGAGCGAAGCACGCCAGTTAGCTGTTGGTGCAGTGGCGGTTGAACATTGCGGCCAAGCCAACGGGGGGGCTGCTCAAGTGCGTTATCAAGTGCGACAAGACGGTAACGATGAGCCTTGGGCAGATCTCAGCACAGCGACGGGGACGGTTCCTCTGAACAGCGATAGTGCGGCATCGGTACGTTTCATGGCGGTCAACAGTACGGGCAGTGGACCAGTCACTGCTTGGCACTACTTTCCTGCCTGGTCCAATCCCAGTCCAACACCACAACCAAGTTCAACACCGGCCGAACCAACTGGGACGGCCACACCAACCCCCTCCAATCCGTCAACTCCGGCTGTACCCAGCCTGCCCCAAGGAGATTCAATGTCCCAATCAACCAATGATTTCGCTAGTCAATTCAACCGTCTATTGGACGGCATCGGCCAAGTTTTAGTTGGCAAACGTCCCATAGCGGCTTTGGCGCTAACAGCTTTGCTCTCCCGTGGCCATCTGCTGATTGAAGATGCACCCGGTACAGGTAAAACCCTGCTAGCCAGAGCTTTGGCTAGCAGCATCGACGGGCCTTGTAAACGCATACAATTCACGCCTGATTTATTGCCTAGCGACGTCACCGGAGTAATGGTGCTTGATCAAACCACTGGACAATTTGTTTTTAGGCCAGGACCAGTGTTTTGCTCTGTCATGCTTGGTGACGAAATTAACCGCGCATCACCGCGCACACAATCAGCGCTTTTGGAAGTCATGGAAGAAGGCTTAGTGACAATTGATGGAAAAGACTATCCAGTACCCCAACCTTTCATTGTAATTGCGACTCAAAACCCTGTTGAACAGGCTGGCACCTACCGCTTGCCGGAGGCTCAGCTTGACCGTTTTATGATCAAAACAGCCATTGGCTACCCCGACCGTCCGGCTGCCCGGCAAGTTCTTGCAGAAGCTGCCATCAAAGATCGCAGCGCACGCCTTGAACCGATTATTGACACAGCAGGTGTTTTAGCGTTGGCGGATCAAGCTGATCAGACGACTGTGCGTCAGAGCATTGCGGACTATGTGCTGGACCTTTGTGAGGTAACACGCAACGACCCTAAAACAGTACTGGGTGCATCAACGCGTGGCGCATTGGCGTTACTGCGCTGTGCAAAAGTTTGGGCCTGTGCTCAAGGACGCGACTACGTTATTCCCGATGACGTCAAAAGACTTGCCCTGCCGGTGTTGGCGCATCGCCTGATCCTTGACCCACAAGCAGAGTTTGACGGTGCCCACCCCAGCCAGGTGGTGGAGCGAGCATTGGCGCAGGTTACCCCACCGAATCAACGTGATGCCAAATAGAACAGCAGCCGGTAGTGCGGTGCGTCCGGTTAACCCTCCAGCAAAATGGTTTACCCAAATCGGTAAAGCTGGTGCTGCAGCTAAGCCGCGCCAAGCAGTCCGGCCACTTGGTTGGTTGACACTCAGTCTGGGCATTGTCTTGGGCGGTGCCGGGTGGTTCGGCGGTTGGCGCGAACTAGCTGCTGGCGGTGGTGGCCTGCTGGCCGTTTGGTTGGTGGCGTGGCCAATGAGTGCTGGGGCACTGCGTTTCACTGTCAGCTTGGATATGGCTAACTGCCGCACCCAAGTTGGCCGCGCTGCGCTTGGTGACATTCAGGTGATTAACCCAACGCCACACCGCTGTTTACCAGCGACTTTGCGCCTAACAGTGGGTGGTGAGGTGCGCTACCTCGCTGTGCCGGCTTTGCGGCCAGGTCAAACCCACCAGCGTCTGGTTGAGGTATCCGGTCAGCGGCGAGGGGTTGTCCGTGTTGGGCCACTGGTTTCATATCGCGGAGACCCTTTGGGTCTGGTGGAGCGAGCCCAAACCTGGTGTGAACCATTAGAGGTTTATATCCACCCGCTAACAGTTGCTTTGCAGGGCACAGTACCAGGAACATTTCGTGATTTAGAAGGCTTGACAACCCGTGATCTGTCTGACCGTGACATCGCTTTCCACGCCCTGCGCGAATACCGCCTGGCCGATGATGCTCGTAACATTCACTGGCTTGCTTCAGCCTGCGGCAGAGGACTGTTAGTGAAACAATACGAAGACACACGCCGAGTCCACACAGCACTACTGCTTGACACTGATCCAACGGCATATCGCTCTGATGCAGATTTTGAGCTGGCAGTAGCTGCCATGGCCTCAGTTGCCCGCCAAGCATTCAAGGAGGGCCGCAGTATTCAAGTGTTGGCTGGCGCCAAGCCGATCAGTTGCGGCAGTTTGGGAGCCTTACTGGAT